>CASUIT010000089.1 GCA_949455995.1 uncultured Clostridia bacterium | reverse complement strand
AAGAAGATTGTTATAGATTAGCAAAGTTATTCTTTGTAAATGAAGTAGAATATCATGATTTATCTAAAAAGGATTTATATGCTAATTTAAAAGCAATGTCAAGACAATATTTTTATTTGTTACAAAATAATGTTAGTTGTAAAAATAGATACAAACGATTAATAAATATATGCTTTCCAGAACTAGAAAAAATCTTTAAATCAACAAGAATTTATGATGATACAGCATTAAACTTTATTAAAGAATTTCCACATGCAGAAATAGTGAAAGAGAAGCGAATTGATGCATTGTATAACAATTTATATAAGACTAATGGAAGAAATTTAAACTTTTATAAAAGACTAGCAGAAATGATAAAAACAGCTTCAGTTAACTCTTATCCTGGAGTTGATAAAGAACACGAAGACACAAAAAATCTTTCAGATATGGCAAAAATAGTACAGAACAATAATAATGTTATAAATGAATTAAGAGATAAAATGATAGAAACAGCAAAACAATCGCCATATTATGAAATAATAAATTCATTTTATGGAATTGGAGAAATACTGACAGCAGAGATACTTGGAGAATTAGGAGATATAACGAGATTTAATAGTCCAAAAGAAATAATAGCTTTCTGTGGACTCGATCCAACAATAAAACAGTCTGGAAAAAGTATAAATGTGAAAGGAGCAATATCAAAAAGAGGAAATAAATATGCAAGATATATATTGTTTAATTGTAGTCAAATGGTAGTAAAACTAGGAGCTTCAAATTATCCAGAACATCCAGTATATATCTATTATCAAAGTAAAAAAGCAGAAGGCAAACACTATTACGAAAGCCTAACTGCTTGTTCTACAAAAATTCTAAGAATGTTATATTCTATGTGCAAAAATAATAAACAATTCTTAGAAAAATAACCATAATTGAATTTTATCATAAAAGAAGTGAAAAAGATACAATTTTTTAAAAAATATATCGTTTTCGCTTGTTTGCCATACGAAAAAATAATATAATAAATTTATAAAAAAGGGCTTGACAAAAATTAGATAGTCAATAAGTAGAACAGGTATTGAGTTGAAAATTACTATCCTTTAAGACTAATCGAAACACAAGATAGTAATTTGAAAGGATGATTAGATATGAAAGAGAGAAAAATAATAATTGCTATACTTTGTATTATATTAATAATAGCTGTATTATTAGGAATATTAATCTTTAATAGAGATACACAAATAAATGAAACTGAATTTAAAGAAAATAGTTCCGTTATATATGATAAAGAAGGAAATATTATATATGATACATCTAGGCAAAATGAAATAACAGAAGTTGTAAAAGATGTATATATTCAAGGAGTGGTAGAATTACATCACAATGGATATATATACATATTTAACGGTCAACATTTTGGAGAATTTGGTTTTGAAATGGAAGAATATACAAGAGCAAATATTACTGATAAAAAACAAAAATGCATCGATTATTTTACATTAAAAGAATATGATAGTAGCTATATAGAAGAAGGAGATTTGCTTATTTGTAGTGGAGATTTAAGTAAAAAAGGATATAGTTTTGGAGATAATGATTTTGATCCTAAAAATAATCCTATTACTGTTTTAAAATCAAATGACTACAATAAAATGAAACAAGATGCGTTAAAAGGCAATAGAACATATCCTTCAGTAGTAACCATTGGAGATGCTTATACTGAAGCTGGACATCTATATTTAAAATATAGTTTGGAAGATGATACGCATACTGACACAGGATATAATTATCCATTTGCAGTAAAAGCTTATATAACAGATAATACTCAAATAATAGGAAATTTAGAAAAAGGAAAGAATGTAAAAGTAGAATATGAAAATTTAGATAACCCTTTAGATAAATTAGAACTAAAATCAATAGAAGTAACTGAAGAATAGAAGGAGAAATACAAATAATGCAGTTAATATTATATCCATTAATTATATTTGTAATTGTTTTTTTAGTACAATTAGTTTTTATACTAAAAAAGGCAAAAAATAGTACAAATATAAAAATTGCTATAAAACTTTTTGTAGTGTTAATAATATCAGCAATTATAGGAATTATATCATTTTATGGATTGGGATTTGCTGTTCTTGCAAGTTTACAAGAAGGTAGGTAAAGACATCTATAAAAATTAAAGGAGATTCTATATGAAGGAAAAAGAATGGGATAAAGATTATAAAAAAGTAAAAAAAACAAATAATATACTTTTTCTTGTGATAATGTTTTTTGCTATAATAGTATTTTTCGTAGTTTACTATATTATTACAGATCCGTTTTGGAATGGTAACTATTTCATAGTTGAGTTTGGAGAAAATACAAAGTTAAACCAAGAAGAATATAATAAAATTATACAAATTATGAACACAGAAGATAACATTGAAATTACAAAAATAGCTTATGAAAGACCATTTAGACATGAAGGTGGTTATTATATTTTTTATAAAACAAATGATAGTAGCGAAGAACTTATTTTTCAAGATGTAATAATGAACACAAATACAGATAAAAATTATTTAATGGTAAAGCATATATGTGATAAATATTATAAAAGATGGCAAAATCCGTGGAAGTCTATTGATATAGATTATAGTAGAATAGTAAATTTATAGTAGGTAAGATAATAAGTTTGAATGTATCTGTCTTTTAATATATAATTGTAACAGATGATAGTAATTTTATGAGCAAGTAAGTGATACTTGTTCATTTTTTGTAAAAATTTAAAAATTATGCAAGAAAATTGATATGTCATAATATCTAATATATGTGTCTAATGGTACTATAGATATAATGGAGGAAAAAAGTGGAGAAGCTAGTCGAAAGAGCAAAAAATAATGATAGTGATGCTTTTACTCATTTAATATTAAATATTGAAAGAGATTTATATTGTATAGCAAAAAGTAAAATTGATAATGAAAATGATATTGAGGATATAATTCAAGAAACTATGATAATAGCATTTTTAAATATAAAAAAGTTAAAAAATAATAGCTTTTTCAAAACATGGATAATAAAGATTCTCATTAATAATTGTAATAAATTTTATAAAAGAAGAAAACATAAATCACTTGAGGATGAAGAAATAGAGAGAATTGGTAGTGTTGAAATGGATTTATCTAATATTGAATTTAAGGATTTTATTTCATTTTTAAAAGAAGATGAAAGAGTAATTCTAACATTTTACTATTATCTAGGTTATACAACAAAAGAAATTTCAAAGATATTAAACAAAAGAGAAGGGACAATATGCAGTAAAATTTCACGAGCGAAAACAAAGATAAAAGAAAAGTATAAAGGAGAGTTTTATTAAAGTGAAAAATTTAGATGAATTTTTATATAAATTCAAAGATGATGAACAAGTAATTCCACATTCTTTTACTGATACTATAAAGAATTTTTCTCCAAAATCAAAAGAAAGTAGGAATCTAATAATGAAAGTTAATACAATAAAGAAGTCAATTATAGTTGCAACAAGTTTGCTTTTAGGATCAGGTGTGGTGTTTGCAGCAACTAAAACTTATGAAAATATATGGAAACAACCAGAAACTTATGAATTTTCGTATGAACTAACTGAAAAAGAAAAACAAGAGGCAATTAGTGAAAATGAGGCTAGAAAGAGAGCATCTGAATATTTAAGTAAGATAGGATTAAATGATGAAATAAGTGGATTAGGATTAACTAAAGATATTTTTGAGAATGAAGTAATTTGGAATATTGGATTTGAAAATGGTACAATGAGAATGAATAGTAAAGGAGAGTTTGAAAGTTTAAATATTCCATCATACAATTACAAAATTCCTTATAATTATGGTATAACAAAAGAAGATGCAAGAAAAACAGCAAAAGAATTATTATCTAAATATAATCCGAATAATAATGATAATGAATATGTTTTAGTATCATTAAAAAGAAATATGGAAGATGATAAAACATCTTATATCTGGTATGCAACATTTTATAAAAAATATGGAGATTTAATTAACCAATTTGAAAAAATTGATATAGGTTGGATTCCGACAATAAATGGATTATATAGTTTGAATATTGAAAATTCTAAGTATGAAAATAATGAGCAAGTAATATCAAAAGAAGATGCTATTAGAATAGCAACTGAAAAAGACAAGCAAGTTGAAACAAGACACAATATAGCATCTACAGAGGCTGAAATTGGAATTGATAAAATGAATACAGAAGTTGTGTATAGAGAAAAAAATATAGAAAATTATGACAAAGGAACAATTAATTTTATACCTAGTGAAAATGGCAAAGTAATAATGAAAGATGATGCAGTATTTTATAAAGTTGAAAATCGTGTTAGAAAAGTTTGGGAAGTAACTATCTATTATGACTACAGTAAATATAAAGAAAATGGTCCAGAAAGATTTGTATATTATGTAGATGTAACTACAGGTGAAATAATAGGTGGAAGTCGATGGAGTGGTGCTAAAAAACAAATAACACAGCTAATGGAAGATCCGTATAATTTTATAGAAAAATAATATTAATAATAGAAGATTAGAAATAAAATTGAAATTTAACTATAAAATTACAATTTTGAGAGGTGTTAAAGAATGAGTAAATATGAGCCATTATGGAAGTATTTAAAAGATAATAATAAAGAAAAATATATATTATCTTATGAAGAAATTAAGAACATTATAGGATTTGAAATAGACCATTCATTTTTAACTTATAAGAAAGAAGCAAAAGAATTTGGATATGAAGCCTACAAAATATCTATGAAAGAAAAAACAGTAATTTTCAATAAGGTATAACTAGGAATTACAATTCAAAAAGGAGTGATGCTAATTATGAATTATAGTTATCTAATGGGAATTAATAATATTGATATACTTAAACAAAATAATTTTAAAATCAAATATTTTGGAAATAATTATGGAGTTATCTTTGATGACAATAAGATTGAATTGTTTGAAAAATATATATGTGAAACGCTTGAAAATGGATTTTGGAATGAATATCTAGGTAAAGATAAGGTATTTGTCTTTAAATTTGAAAACAGCGAAATAAAAAGATATGTATTAAATAAAGATAATGAAAAAGAAGTACTGAAGTTATGTTGTGAATTTGCAGATTGTAAATTCAAATCTATTGATAAAATGTTAAAAGATAATAGTTTTTATGCGAAAAGTTATTATACAGAAAATATTGGAAAATCCTAGAAATGTATTTGACAAATGCAAAAGAATATGTTATTATTTAATTACAAAATAAATGAACTTTGAATATCGCTAGTATTCAAATCATGACAGTGTGTGTACCACGAATACACATGCTATTTTTTTGTCAAAAAATAGAGCAGACCACGAATCTGCTCTACGACTAAATACAGCTAATTAGTCTTGACTTTGTTGTCATCTTGCATTTGCTTATGTTGTTGTTCTAATTGTTGTTGTAATTTAATGTTTTTTTCTCTTTCTGATATGTACTTGTCAGCAAAATGCAAAATTAAATCGCTAGTATTCAAAATCATAACCCCCTTTCCGCCTTTTAGAAAAGGCTAGCCTTTCCTTTAACGTAAGGTTGTTAATATATTACTATAATTTTATATTCAAAACAAGCGAACATAATAAAATGTTACAAGTTTTTTCCAATTATTTGTGTCAAATTTTTATAGATGTAAGATTTTTCACATAAATAATATCAAATATTGGGTAATTTTTAAGGAGTAAATTTGATAGATATAAATTAAGAAAAACCTTAATAATTAACGGTTCTAAAATATTAATTTGATAGTTATTCTAAATAACTGAAACATAAATTTTTATAAAAAATAAAAATTTTTTTAATTTACGGTTGGATTTTTGAAAAAATATGGATGTATATATAATAGAGGGATAGTTTTTTTAAACTTTTTTAAAATTAGAAAAGGAAAATTTGAAAAAGACCTCAATATATAAAATATGGGATAATTATAAATCAAAGAAAGGGGGAATTGTAATACCATAAAACAATAAAGATATAGCGTTTAACCTTTAAGATAAGCCCATTAAATCAATGATTTATATGTGAATAATAAAGTTTCTTTAGCATATAAATTGAATAAATATTAATAAATTAACAGGAGAAAATATGAACGAAACATTTAAAATTAATGTGTATTTTGATGAAAAGGGTGAAGAAATCGAAAATTTAATATCTCATTTTTTAATTGATTTATTAGAGAAAAATGGATAATAAATTTTTATTATTTCAGTATTTGGATTTCTTAAAAAATTAGTTATAATTAATAGGAATTCAAATCGTTGTTTTTATCAAGCATGGGAAGGAGGAGAAATGCTTGAGACAATAAAAACAGTACTTTATAAGGTTGCAATTTATATAAGATTATCCAAAGAAG
>CASUIT010000088.1 GCA_949455995.1 uncultured Clostridia bacterium | reverse complement strand
AAAAGATTAAAAAATTTTTGATTTTTATCTTGACATTTTACCAGATGTCTTTTATTTAAAAAGTCAATATTTTAATCATTGCTCATTCTATTTTGCTCCTTTTTCTGGAACATAAATATTTTTTGCCACTACCTCTAATTCTACTACATTCATTGCTGTTAATTTTTCAATTTCTTTTTTGGCTTTTTGCTTAAATTCTCTTAATCCTTCCATCACATTGTATCCATACATAATGGTAACTTCCATATAAATTTTGGCACCATCTCCATAGTTTTCTACTCTGGTTTTTAATATTTTATACATAGATGGGGTTTGTATTACTAAATATTCTAAAATTTGTCTAAATACTAAATCTGAAATGGTAAATCTTCCCATATAACTAAAGGTAGGTCTTATAATAGATTTTTCTGATATGTATGGCTTTTGCCCTTTTCCTTTTGATTTAAATATCTGAAGGGGATCTAACAAATAACCTGAAAAATCCTTTTTAATTTCAAAAGTTGGTACTGGTATAACGTGTTTTCCTTCTGTTACTCTAATTCTTCTTGCTGTTTTTATTTCTTGCTCTGTTGCTACATCTGTAATATAGGTAGTCTCTAAAATTTCTGGTAATCCCAAATTGCTTGCAATTTTTTGTACCATTCCATCTGATGTTCCTAAAATTAATATACTTTCTGGCTTATACTTTTTTAATGCCTTTATGATTTCATCTTTTTCTTTATCTTCATAAAAAAGTGCATGTTTTACAGTTGCTACTTTTGTTTGTGCTTTTTTGGCTGACTCTCCTGCTATTACTTCATTATCTTTAATTAATAAGCCATCATCTATCATAAAATGGGTATTTTTTTCTCCTGCTACCATTTGTGCTCTATAACTCTTTCCTGTACCAGATGGTCCTACAAAGGCATATACTTTTATTTTATTAGAAAATATTGACATCGTTTCTCCTTGTGAGACAAAGGGGACAGGTCTTTTTTGTCTCATTTTTATTACTTTTATTTTTTGCTTATTTTATCTTAAAATGAGACAAAAAAGACCTGTCCCCTTTGTCTCACAAGTTCTTTCTTCGGAGTTGCCCACATGCTGCTTCAATATCAGAACCTAGCTCTCTTCTTATGGTTGCTACTATTCCATGTTCGTTTAAGTAGTCTCTAAATTTTATGATGTTTTCGTTTGAACTTTTTAAATATTTTCCATTTTCAATTTTATTAATAGGTATTAAATTGACATGGCATAACATCCCTTTTAATAGTTTTATTAGTTCTTTTGCGTCTTCTAGATTATCATTTTGGTCTTTGGCTAATGCATATTCAAATGATATTCTTCGGTTGGTTTGTTTGATATAACTTTTACATGCCTGTAATAATTGCTCTATTGGATAGGTATTGTTGATTGGCATCATTTTACTTCTTTTTTCATTGTTTGTTGCATGTAAGGATATGGAAAGTGTACATTGAATATTTTCTTCTGCTAGTTGATAGATTCTAGGTACTAATCCACTTGTTGAAATGCTTATATGCCTTGCGCCTATTTCTAATCCTTTTGGATCTTGGATTCGTTTTATGGCTTCTACTACATTTTCATAATTGTCTAAGGGTTCTCCTATCCCCATAAATACAACATTTGATATCCTTTCTTTCGTGTCTTGTTGTATGCGTATTACTTGTTCTATTATTTCTCCAGTTGTTAAGTCTCTAACAAATTTTATTCCTGTGGAGGCACAAAATTTGCATCCCATTTTACATCCTATTTGTGAAGATACACAAATACTATTTCCATGATGATATTTCATTAAAACGGTTTCAATGGCATTTCCATCTAATACATCTAATAAATATTTTTTTGTTCCATCTTTGGATTCTTGTTTTTTTAAGATGTTAAAGTTACTTATTGTATAATTGTTTTTTAATTTTTCTCTTAATGTTAATGAAAGGTTTGTCATTTCACAAAATGATTGTACTTTTTCTTTATATAACCATTTAAAAATTTGTTCTGCTCGATATGGCTTTTCTCCTAAGTGTTGCATTTCATTTTTTAATTCTTCTAAATTATAATCTTTTATGTTTTTCATTTAAAACCTCTATTTTTATTTTTTTATTATATATTTTAATGTTAAACTTGTCAAATTTTTTAACATTGATGCTTTATCTTTGTTCGTGTGCTAAAATAACTTTTTATATATGAAATTTTCGTATTATTTCTTGTTGTATATCTTTTGCACATAAAAGTAATGCGAGTATAAAATTTAATATAGAAATTCCACTTGCTACCATACATAGTATTTTATTTTGCATGATATATTCTGTTATAAAAAACACTGGTGCTATGCTAAAAAATACAATAATTAGTTGATACATTGCATATTTTATATATTTTTTATGATGTATAATGGTTAATATAAGCATTGTGATATTTGCTATGATTATCATAACTGGAATTGCTATATTAATAGACCAACCTTTTTGTCCCAATTTGTGGTCAATATATACTAATAATATCGAAAGTGTTATCATTTGTAATAATACATGCCCTGCTATGTTTATATTTCTTTTTATAGCATATAAAACAACAATCCAAACATACAAAATTCCTGCATTTGCTAATGCTGCCCAAGGAATATTTGGTGTGGTTAGCTTATTTATTAGTAGTAATATAAATGCCATTCCTATAGAGATTATCATTAATATTTTTATAATTTTGCCACTTTTTTGGGCTTTAATTTTTTTAGGATATATCATCCGAAACACCATTACTTTCTATTTCTATTTGGATTCCTTTTTCTTTTAGGAATTCATAAAATCTTTTTTCAATACGATTATTTTGTAAAATGGATGTAAATGTAAATACTATTTTATTTTCAAAAGTACAACTAGAACATTTTATTTTTTCTACTGGTTCTGGGGCTATTAACATTAAAAAATAATCAATATATTCTTTATATTTTCCCATAATTCCAATTCTTCCTATATTTGAAAAGGTTGTAGTTGTATATTTTCTAATTTCAATATAGCTTAGTCTTACTAGTGCCTTTTTTATGATTAATGGAATAGGTCTAACAAACGGATTGTTTCCTATTTTTACATTTGCTGACATGGTTTTTATTATTTCTTCTTGTGTTAACCTTTTTTCAAAATCTTTTTTAACAAAATCTAATATTTTTTCAAAAGTATTTAAATTGTCCTTTTTGATTTGTGCTTCGACTGTAATATAAGAAAAGAAATTTGACATGGTTTTTGAGGAAAAGTATTTTTTTAAATTAACTGGAATGCAAACTTTTATTGGTCTTTTTCCTTTTGCTTTTACATAATTTTCTTGATATATGCTATATATTAATACTGCTGTTAAATATTGTGTGATGGTTACTTTTTCTTTTTGGGTTTCCTTTTTTAACATTTCTAAATTCATAATCGCATGTATTACACTTATTGCTCCTAATGGTATTTTCCTTCCTTTTATTACATAGGCTTTTTTTCCAGAAGCATTGGATTTTGCCTTTTTATCATAATTTTTCATGTAACTATCTTCTGTATCATATTCTATTTTTCGTAATTTTCTTATTTCTTCGTTTAATACTTCTGGATGCATTAATTCTAGATAAGTGTAGATTATTTCTTTAAAAAATATGGTTCCACTATTTCCATCTGTTAAAGAATGAAAAATATCTATATTTACTTTATTTTCAAAATAGGTAACTTTAAACAAATAATTGTTATTACGCCTACTATCAATGTATTTGCATGGATAATCTTGTTCTTTTTCAACTTTAGTAACTTTAGTATTATACTCTAGGTAATACCAAAAAAAGCCTGGTTTCATTTTTACTTTAAATGATGTATACTTCTCTAAGGTTACATTCACAGCCTCTTGTAATACTTTTGGATTTATCTTTTCTTTTAAGACAGCCGATAATCGAAATACAGTACTATATTTTTTCCCTGTAGATATTGGAAATATCTTTGCAGAATTATCCAATCTTCTCCATCCTAATTCCTTTTCTTTTTTATTTTTCACTTTCATTATCGTTTCCTCTCTTTTGGGTTAATTTGGTTTTGTCACAAATTAACTATTTTTATTGATTCTAATATCCCTTGATATCCTTTGTTTATTAATTCTTCGCTACTGTTTTTTTCTATCATCCATATATGTCCTGCTTGCTCATATTCCTTTACTTCTATTTGGGTTCCTACTTCTTTTGCTTTTTCTTTTAATATTGCTACATCGGGATTTAAGATATCATACGTTCCTGTTAGTATGGTTACATTTTTTAGTTTGGTCAGATTTCCTTCGATTGGATTTACTAAAAAACTTTCCATTCCATCTTCTCCTGCATAAGCAATTCCTGCTAATTTTAAGGTTTCTTTGTTTAGTTCTTTATCTTTTTTTTGAATTTCCTCTATTTTTGGATTATTTAGCCTAACATCTAACCATGGCGAGATTAATATCGTTTTGCTTGGCATTGGCAAATTTTCTTCTCCTATTTTTTCTTCTAATGCTAATCCTAGTCCTCCTCCTGCTGAGTCTCCCATTAATATGAATTGGTTTATGTCTATTTTTTCTATTATTTCTTTATATAATGGTACTACCATTTTGAATACATCTTTATAGATATATTTGGGAGTTAGTGGATAGTCTGGTAAAATAACAGTAGCTCCTGTGTCGTTTACTATTTGTTCTATAAATTCCCAATGCTTTTTGGTTGTTTCTGCTACATAGGCTCCTCCATGAAAATATAATATTTTTATATTGGATCTTTCTTTATTTTTTGGTGTTATGATAAATAGGTTTCTTCCCATATATTGTTTTGTTTCTATTTGACATTTTTTTTCTATTGCTTTTGGCACGCTACTTTTTATGTCTACTGTTGTATAATAAGCTATCAATAATAAGATGATTGCAATTATGATAAGTAAAATTTCAATGCTTATTTTGACTATTTTTGTTTTCATGTTATCCCTCTTATCTTGTTTTTTGCTATTTTATCATATTTTAGTTAAAAAGAAAAGTCTTAATTTTTCAACAAAAAAACCGTAAAAATTCTTTTATAAAACTTTACGGTTCTTTCTTTTTTACATTTTTTAAACTTAGGCTTTACTTGCCATATAACATGCTAAATCTACTAATTTATTTGAATAACCCCATTCATTATCATACCAAGCTACTAATTTTACAAAAGTATCTGTTAGCATAATTCCAGCTGTACTGTCAAATATAGAGGTATGTGGATCGGTTGTAAAATCTGAAGAAACAACTGGATCTGTCACATATTCTACAATACCTTTCATTCCATTTTCAGATGCTTTTTTCATTGCATTACAAATTTCTTCATAAGTAGTTGGCTTTTCTAAGTTACAAGTTAAATCTACAACAGAAACATCTACTGTTGGTACTCTAAATGCCATTCCTGTTAATTTTCCATTTAAGGCTGGAATAACTTTTCCTACTGCTTTTGCAGCACCTGTTGAGGATGGTATGATATTAGCAGCGGCTGCTCTACCTCTTCTAGATTTTGCACCTTTTTTATGGGCAACATCTAACATTGATTGATCGTTTGTATAAGCATGAACTGTTGTCATATAACCTTTTTTTATTTTAAATTCATCGTTTAATACTTTTACTACAGGCGCTAAACAATTTGTTGTGCATGATGCAGCGCTTATTATTTCTTCTGTGCCATCTAGGGTGTTTTCATTAACTCCGTAAACAATTGTTTTTAAATCCCCTTTAGCAGGTGCGGAAATAATGACTTTTTTAGCTCCTGCATTGATGTGAGCCATGGCTTTTTCTTTATCAGTAAATTTTCCTGTACATTCTAATACTGCATCTATTTCTAATTCTTTCCAAGGCAAATTGTTTGGGTCTAATTCTTTATATACTTTTATTTTTCTGCCTTTAACAATGATTCCTTCATCATCATATTTAATATCTTCTGGCAGATATTTTCTATGTGATGTATCATACTTTAGAAGATATGCAAGTTGCTGTGGTTCTGTTAAATCATTGATTGCGACAATTTCAAAATCTTTATCTTCTTCCATTAATCTAAATACTAATCTGCCTATTCTTCCAAATCCATTAATTGCTACTCTTATCATAGTACTATTCCTTTCTAATTATCTGTACCAATAAATTCTCTTAGAACTGAATCTTTTGGGACTAGTTCACTAGATATTGGTAAAAAATTTCTAAGTAAATTTATTAAACTATATGCTTCTTTATAGTAATCACTATCTTCTCTAATGGCAAATAATAGTGGTTCAGCATATATTTTTAGTACTCCAATTTCATAATTTAGTGATGAGTTTATTATTACATCTACTTCATCTTGATATGGATAAATACTTTCTTCTGCTTCTTTTACTACATTTGGCCAAATTTTTAATGTTTCTTCTGCACTCATACCTCTAAAGTTAT
>CASUIT010000087.1 GCA_949455995.1 uncultured Clostridia bacterium | reverse complement strand
TCTATGGTAATTGGATAAGAAGATAAGGTGTCTTCTTCTACTTTATTAATATAATTTTGCACTCCTGTTGAAATAGCTAAAATTAATGCTATTCCTATGATACCAATACTTCCTGCAAAAGAAGTTAAAAGTGTTCTTCCTTTTTTCGTCATCAAATTGTTTAAACTCAAAACTAAAGCCGTAAAAAATTTCATGGAAGTTCTTCCCGTTTTGGCTTGTAGTCCCTTTTCCTTTTCTTCATCTTCTTTCGTAAATGGCTTTGAGTCGTCTATTATTTCTCCATCTAATATTTTTACAATTCTAGTAGAGTATTTTTTAGCTAATTCTGGATTATGGGTAACCATGATAATTAGTTTGTCTTTGGAGATTTCTTTTAAAATTTCCATGATTTGTACACTGGTTTTTGTATCTAGGGCTCCTGTTGGTTCATCTGCTAAGATAATGTCTGGATTATTTACTAATGCTCTTGCAATGGCTACTCTTTGCATTTGTCCACCTGATAGTTGATTTGGTTTTTTATGAATTTGTTCTCCTAACCCTACATCTTGCAATGCTTTTATTGCTCTTTGTTTTCTCTCATTTTTTGATACACCAGAAATGGTTAAGGCAAGTTCTACATTTGATAAAATACTTTGATGTGGTATTAGATTATAACTTTGAAAAACAAATCCTATCGAATAATTTCTGTATGCATCCCATTGTTTGCTTTTAAATTCTTTGGTGGATTTTCCATTGATGATTAAATCTCCTTTTGTATATCTGTCTAATCCTCCTATGATATTCAATAATGTTGTTTTTCCACAACCACTTTGCCCAAGTATTGATACAAATTCACTTTTTCTAAATTCAATGTCTATTCCCTTTAAGGCATTTACTGTTGTGTCTCCTGATGTATAATCCTTAGTTATTTTTTCTAATTTTAGCATCTTTCCTCCTTTATTTTGCTCTTCTTTTTTAAGCTTCTTTTTTAAAGAATTTATTAAATAATCCTTTATTGTCTTTTTTGTTATTACTTTTTACTGCTTTTTTTCTACTTTTTTCGATGATTGTATCTAAATCATCTTCTTCAAAACTGTATTCTTCTTTTCGTTCTTCTTCTATTTCTTCCTCTTCTTCTTCATATTTGTATTTGTAAATATTTTTGTATTCGTCATCCTCTTCTTCCTCATCTTCTTCATAAATATTGGCATATTCATATTCTTCATCTTCATCATCATCTTCTTCGTACTCGTATTCGTCTTCTTCTATTATATTTGGCTCATCTTCTTCATATTCTTCTAGATCCTCTTCATATTCTTCATACTCTTCGTATGTTTCTTTTTCAATTATTTTTTGCTCTTCTTCTATTTGCTCTTCTTCCTCATATTGCTCATATTCTTCGTATTCATAGTCATCGTCGTCTTCTTCATATTCTTCTGGTTTTGACTCTTCTATTTTATATTCTGATAAATCCTTTTCGAATTTTTTAGATACTTCCTCTTGGAAAACGTTATAAATATTTTTAATGCCTTCTATTCTCCAATAATTGGAGTTGATTACGGTTCCTATGCTGATGTTTACATTGTTTACTTCTTCTTCAAAGTTTTTTTCTTTGTCCTCGATATTTTTTAAATAGGTTTTATTGTATAATTCATTATATGCTTTTTTAGTAGCTTTATTTGTTATTTCTTTTAAGATGAGTTCATATAAGTCTCTTATTTGTATCATGTCTAGTTCAAAGTTGTTACAAGCTTCTATCATCATTTTATTATGGGCTTTTGTTCCACTAATTGCTGTCATTCTTTCGTAGTCTAAAAATCCTACGATGTACTCTTTTTCTGCTCTTAAAAATGCCAATTTTACACTAGTATCTCTTAGGGCTTTTTTGTATTTATTTATTTTTATGGCATCATTATCTATTTCAGCTAATAGTTTTTTCATTTTATCATAGATTACTACATAACATTCAGCTTCTTTTTCTGCAATGTCAATTCTTGCATTAATGGCTTTTCTTAATACATCTTGATTAAAGGATACTCTTTCATTTTTTCCATTTTTAATCATAATTTCTAAGGTTTCTTGCTTTACTTGTTCTTTTTCAGAGTTTACAAAATCTTTTAAAGTTAAGATGTCTTTTACATTGAGCTCTTCAAATTCTATGTGCATCTTTTTAATAAATTCTATATGTTTTGCTTCTCCTACTCTTTTTGCTTTTTCACATTTATTTCTTTCTTTTTGTTTTTTGGAAAAATCACTTAAGTATTGTATGAATTCTTCTCTGATTTCTTTTTGTTCTTCATTATTGTTTTCTAATGAATTTTCTATTTTCTTTAATTTGCTTTCTAATGTTTTAGCCTCTTCTCCTAAATCACTGAATAATTGCGCTCTTTCGTCTTCTAATTTCTTGTTGGATTTATATAAATTTTTTTGTTCTTTTTGTAAGTTTTCTATTTTTTTTGCAGTATCATCAAATTCTTGCATGATTTTTATCTCTTGTTCTGTTACAGTTTGATAATTTTCTATTTCTTCAATTAATTCACTATAATTTTCATTATTTTTCTTTAAGTTATAGGTTTTGTTAAAGTCTAATATTTTTTCTATGTATCTTTCTAAAACAATAGCACTTCTTTCATACATTTTTTATTACCTCCAATTATTCCATTCCTTTTGTTTTTCTGTTCTATTATATCGAAATTTTTATAAAAAGTCTATACCTTAAATAATTATTGTATAATACTTATTGGGTTTCACTTGTGTTGTTATTATTGTATAGTGGTAATTATTTATATTAAACTAGAGTCTTTTCTTGAAAAATGTCATTTTCGTCATATTCTTCTGGTTTTTTTCCTACTCTCATTTTCATATAACTTGTTAATCCTAATGCTGTAATTAATAATATTATTCCTAATAGAATAATACTATTTGCTGTGTCTGTTATTTGTAACAAGTAAGAACCTAAAAAACTAATACCTGCTCTAAAAAGATTTCTACTAATGGAATCTACAGCATAAATTTGTGTTAATATTTTTTCATTTGAGAAATTACTTAAATATCTTGTTGTTAAAATTTCACTCATTCCTTTTGAAAAATCGATAACAATAAAACAGCTTGTTATGATGATAAGACTTGCTTTTAACGTAATATTTGCAAGTCCTACATTTCCTGCTATTAAAATAGCAATGGTTATCATCCAAAAAATAGTTGTTAAGGATCGATTTCGAAAATAATTATGAAAGATAAGTTGCCATTTGGAACCTATGGACGCAGCTATTCCTACTATAGCTGCAATAACTGTAATGATTTGTTCTGGTATACCAATGTCAATCAATAAACTTGTGCGGAAAGTTCCCATTAAACAAAAAATTCCCCAACTTATCCCTGCATATAAAAATAAACTTCTTAATCGTTGTGATTTAATAATAAATTTTGCACCTTGTATTAAATTTTGCACATATTTTTCTTTTTGAACATTTGGCTGTTTTTCTATTTCTTGAAATCCTAATGATATAATGGTTGCCAATATAGTACCTATTAAACTAAGTATCATAGGAATATATGGATGAATTACAAAAAGACTTCCTGAGCAAATAGAGGCAAAAGCATTGATTAAAAAATAATTTCTATACCCCTTTCCTTCTATTTTAGAAAATATTTCTCCTTGCTTTTTACTTTCTGGAATAGAATATTGAATAAGTGCTTTATCTGATATATTTTTTAGCGAAAAACATATCGCACTAATTAATTGCGCAAATATTAAAGTTTCTAAATCATTACAACACATTATTAATATTACAAATGCACTATTAAATAAATTCCCTAAAATAGTACATTTTCTTGTTCCTATTTTATCAACAATGATACTTGCTGGTATTTGAAATAGCATCATAAAGATAGCATAGAAACCACTACTTAAAACAACATCTGCACTACTAATATGTTTTACTTGTGTTAAAAATAAAAGTTCAATTGCATAATAAAAAATTAAATCCAATGATATGGCTCTATAGATAGCATATATTTTCATATTTTGTTTTCTTGCTTTTGTTATTTCTTCTTTCATTTCTATTTTCTCCTTTGTTTTTTCTAACTATTATTTATAAATTTTATGATTTGCTTGGCAAGTATTTCTTCCTTTCTAGTGTAACTGTGATTGGCATCCTTTAGGATAGCTATGTCTTTATTTGGATTTGTTATATATTGGTTCATGATTTCAACTAATTTTTCTGCTTCTTGTAATATCATTTCATTATTATTCCCCCATCTCATAAATAAAGGTTTTGTGATATTGTTTATTTCTTCAAATTTAGTATCTTCACCATATTTTGCAAAATCTATTTCTTGATTGTCTTTTGCATATCTTAAAAAAGTTTTACAACTAATTGGATGAATAAAAGCTTCTTTTGGCATTAATTCCAATAGTTTTCCTTCTTTTTCTTTTTGCTTGGCTATTTGTATATAAATATCTAATGTATCTTTTAAATAAAATTTTAAAGTACTTGGTATATCGATTAAAGAAAGTAATATAATACCTTTTATGTTTTCTAATAGATATTTATTTTCTTGCTTTTTTAATTTATTGTAGGTATATACTATTTTGGTACAACCTAGACTGTGTCCTTGTAAATAAATATTTTGATATCCCATTTCTTTTAACTTGAGTATGGCTCCTACTATATCTTCATAACCTTCTAACACATCTTCATAAGAGGTTCCTCCTATTTTCTTTTCTTTTTTTCCATTGATGTCTTTTTTTATATATTTTACTAAGTCGCTTCCTCTGTTATTAAAACAAAAGTAATCTATGTTGGCTTTATTTGCGTTTTGGGCTATGATTTCGTCTCTTTTTTTTAAACAATTGCTTGCCATTCCATGTATGGCTAAAATAATGTTTTTCGTTTTTGGGGTACTTTCATATAATAGACCATTTAAGAATACTCCATCGGTTGCTAAAAAATCTATTTTTTGCATTTGTATCACTCCTATTTCTTTAATGAATAGTATTTTTTGTATCTGTATTATATACTTATTAAAAAGTTTTGTCAAAAAAACTCCTATTTACCAAAAAATTAATCTTTTTATGTCTTAATACCCAACAGTTTTGAAAAATTGTAGAGACGATTTTACAATACTAGTATTTTCAATGAAAATAGATAAACAACAAAATACCATTATGATTCAGATGTTTCAAAGGAAAATGTCATCAGAAGCATGTCAATTAAAACTAATAACAGAAGGGATTAGAAATACATATGAGATATTAAAGGTTTAAAAATAAGTATATATGTATTGACATAAAACCAAGACAAAAATATATAACAAAGGAATTACATTAATAGCTTTAGTAATTACAATTATAGTATTGTTGATATTAGCAGGAATTAGTATTGCCATGTTAACAGGAGAAAATGGATTATTAACAAAAGCCAAAACAGCACAAGAGCAAACAAAATTTAAAAAGGCAGAAGAAAAAGTAAAATTAGCTGTTATGGCTTCTTTTGATGAGAGTAAAAATTTGAATAAAAAAATGCTAAAAGAATATATAAATTCAATAGAAGGAATAAATAAAAAGGTAGAAGAAGTTATTTTTGATTTACTTGTAGAGGTAGATGGTTATCAATTTGTCATAACAGAAAATGGAACCGTAAAATCAAAAGAATATGGTGATATAACTGCACCTATAGTAAGACATGAAATAACACCAGAAGAAGGAACAACAGCAGATAGTGTAGAGATAAAAATAGTAGCACAAGACGACGAATCTGGTGTAAAAAGTATTGAAAAGCCAGATGGAACGATAGAAAATGCTAGTATGATAACTTATACAGTTACAGAAAATGGAGAATATACCTTTAAGATCAAAGATTATGAGAACAATGAAACTTCTTATACAGTAACCATAACTAATATAGTGTCAAAAGTACATTTATATAATCGAGGAGTTTCATCTTGTGGAACATTTGTAGAATATAAAGAAAAATATTTATCTAGTACAGGATTACATATAGGAGATTTAATTAGTGGTGCTTCTGGAAGTTTTGTGTTAGGAGGAGACTTTTTACAAATTTATTTAAGAGGACATATAGGAGGAACCAGTGGATATGGATTTATGTCTAGTGAAAAGATCAAAAATCCAGGCTATAAAAAATTAAATTTTTTATGTGAGGTTATAAGTTGTGCAGGTTCACCTAGTATAGCCTTAGGAACAGCCACTAAAACGACAGGTAAATTGTGTACTTCTACAGGACAATTTACAGCAGAATTAGATTTAACACAATATCCTGAATACACTGAACAACCAATTAAGGTTTGGCTTAGTTCCGATTATGAGTGGAAATATGCTACTGTTAAAATCTATGAAATTTATTTGACAAATTAATATGCTATATAGGAAGTTATGATAGCAATAATATTTATGGGCATCCATTCTGTTGGTAGTAGAATTATGTAAAAAAGTGAAGAGCAAATATGCTCTTTTTTATTGTCTAAAAAAA
>CASUIT010000086.1 GCA_949455995.1 uncultured Clostridia bacterium | reverse complement strand
CGTATCAAATCAAAAGTCTTGAAATTTAATATATTCATTCCGACAAATCAAAATTGATAAAACTTGCACAGTTAGGTTGATAGTATTGTTCAAATAGTAATAAAAAAATGGAAATGAAAGAGTAAAGAAGAAAGGAAAAAAATGAAAATAATAAAAAGAGATGGGAGAGCAGTTGAATATCATAAAGAAAAAATAAAAATTGCAATAGAAAAAGCAAATAAAGAAGTACGACAAACAAAAAGAGCAAGTGAAGAAGATATTAAAAACATTATTGATTATATTGAAGAATTAGGAAAAAAGAGAATGTTAGTAGAAGACATTCAAGATATTATTGAAGAAAAATTAATGAAAATTGGTAAATATGAATTAGCAAAAAAATATATTGTATATCGTTATAGAAGAGCCTTAGTTAGAAAGCAAAATACGACAGACGAGACCATACTTGGGCGAATTAGAAATGAAAACAAAACAATAGCACAAAAAGAATTTAGTAAAGATATTTTACTTGCTACTACCCAAAGAGATTATATAGCAGGGGAAGTGTCAAGAGATTTAACAAAGAGGTTATTACTTCCAGAAAAAATAGTAAAAGCACATGAAGAAGGAATTTTGTACTTTCACGATACCAATTATTTTGTACAACCAATTTTTAATAGTTGTACCATTCATTTAGAAGATATGTTAGAGAAAGGAACCATTATCAATGGTAAAAAAATAAAAACACCCCCAGATTTTTATCATGCTTGTATGGTAACCATGCAAATCATAATAGCAGTAGCAAATAATCAATATGGAGAGCAATATGTAATTTTAAGTTGTTTAGGAAAATATTTAAAAAAGAGTTATGATAAATTAGAAAAACAAATACAAGATAAATATCGACAAAAGATAGATGAAAAGATACTAGAAGAGATGGTAAAAGAACGACTAAAAGAAGAAGTAAAAGCAGGTATTCAAATGATAAGATATCAAATAAATACAACGATAACAATCAATGGAAAAATGCCATTAGTTACTTTATTTTTAGAAATAGGAAAAGAGGAAGCCTATAAAAGAGAAAATGCTATGATAATAGAAGAAATAATTAAGCAAATACAAGAAGAAAATGAAAGAAAACCTAGATTTGTATATATTTTAGATGAGACAAACAATTTAACAGGAGGTTTGTATGATGATTTAACTAAATTAGCAATAAAGTGCTCACAAAAAAAAGGAAATCCTCAATATATGTTAGAAACAAACAGACCAATAGAAGGAAAATTTGATCAAGGAATAGTAAGTATTAATTTACCACAAATTGGAATTATTTCAGAAGGAAAAGAAGAAAAATTTTGGGAAGAATTCAAAGAAAGATTAGAATTATGCAAAGAAGCATTAATGTGTAGACATTATGCTTTGTTAGGTACAAAATCAGATGTTAGTCCTATCCATTGGCAAAATGGAGCTATTTCTCGACTAAAAGAAACACAAAACATAGATTCCTTATTATATGCAAAATATTCTACTATTTCATTACAATATATCGGATTAAGAGAACTTGTAAATTTAATGAAAAAAGAAATGTCAGAAACCCAAGAAGAAGGAGAAGGCACAAAATTTGCAATAAAAGTTATAAAATATTTAAAAGAAGTAATTAATAAATGGAAAAAAGAAACTAATATAGAATTTATTTTAAATAGTTCAGCAGAAATACAAAAAGAATGTTACCGATTTGCCAAAATGGATAAAGAAAAATTTGGAATAATGAAAGGAGTAACAGACAAAGACTATTATACTAATTCTTATGGGGAAGAAAAAAATCAAAAAATCTTAAACTTTGAGGAATTATTTTCATAAAAGAGGTTAGAGCACCAAGGAATGCCGAGGAAACTATTAAAAAAGATTTAGTAATTGCTCTCGGCATTTTTTTTCAAATTCATCATTTAGAGGTTCTAAAATAATATTTTCTTTATATTTTCTATCTAAACAATATTTAATAATATAATCTGCAAGTTCAGGATTTTTAGCAAGTAATGGACCATGTAAATAAGTAGCAATGACATGGTTCATAAAAAAGCCTTCTTTGGTGTCATTAAATGTATTTCCATTTCCTACTAAAACATTTCCAAAAGGATTAGAAACATTAAAGGTTTGTCCACCATGATTTTCAAAACCAATAATTTTTGTTATGTTATCGTAAAGCTTTGTTTCAATAACAATATTCCCAATACATCTTTTTTTTCTGTCATCCATTGCCTCTGTATAATAATCAAAAATTTCTAAACCAGGGATAAGGTTTCCATTTACTCCTTTATAATATTTTCCAAATAATTGATAAGCACCACAAATTAATAAGAAAAATACGCCTTGATCCATAGCTTCTTGAATAGAAACTTTATATTTTATTAAATCTTGAGATAAAATTTCTTGTTCTTGATCAGCACCACCACCAGCAAAAACTAAATCATAGCTTTTAAAATCAGGAGGAGGATCACCAATAGAATAAGTCTCAATAATTGCTTTAAAATTTCTTTGTTTTAATCGATAACTCAAAATTTGAATATTTCCGTAATCTCCATATAATTCTAAAATATCAGGATAAAGATATAGTATTTTTAATTCTTTCATTTTTTACTCCCTTCTTTTTTAGACCTGTCCTTTTCTTGTTGTATAGGAAAAATTAATTTTTCCTAAGAAAATTCTTATTGTTTTCTCAAAATTTCATTTCTAGTTGGTTGTAAAGCAGTATAGTTTGCAATGACGTATTTTTTGACATTGGTTTGATAGAGAGTTTCTACTGCTTGACCGTAAATCTAAATAGGATTGGATGTTGTTAATAGGATAGCCAGCTGTTTTGATTCGTATAGCCATATCATAGGCACGTTTCCCTGCTGTAATAATTCTTGTTATATTATTTAACTCATCAAAGTTAATGTCCCAAATCCAAGATACATCGAGACCATCAGCTAAGTTGTCATTTAAAACAAAAAGTAATTCTTTTTTTGCTTCATCTTCATTTAGAATTCTTAAGCTAACATTAGCACCAGTAGGATTTTTTGCTAAATTTAAGATGGTTGGAATATTGTTTATGGTTAGTTCCTCTAATCGACCATTATTTAATGAAAAGTTAGATAGTGCTTTTTGGATTATTTCTGTTTGAATGGAATATAAGCTAACACAGGAAATTACTGCTACAAAGTTATAAATGGTATAAATACTACTTGTTTGAATTTGGTAGGTATCATCCAAAATGGAAAAAGTCCTATTTTTTAAATTAATATTGGTTGCTAGTTTGTAGATTTCATTATTTCCATAATTACAGTTAGGACATTGAAATTTTCCAATGTGAGAGTATTGATAATATTCATATTCTATACGAGTATTACAAAAAGGACAAAATTTCCCTTCTCCAGCTTCTTTCATTTCATGTGTTGCATAGTCATAGGCTTCTACACTAAAATAGTACACATTTGGGTTTTGAGGATTTGATTGCCCTAGTCTTGCAACATTTGGATCATCATTATTTAATACTAAATTTCCAGTATAGTTTTTTAAAAAGGTGTGAAGTCTTAAAATTAAAGTTTCTACTTCTCCATTTCGATCCAATTGATCTCGAAAAAAATTAAGGATGACAAGGGTATCTAATCGTAAATCTTTAAAAATGACAGGTACATAACTTTCATCTACTTCAAATACTACAAAATCTGCACGTACTTTTCCAGTTAAGGTGCAATGCTTTAAGATGGTTGACAAAATACCAGTTTCCATGTTATTTCCTTCTATATTGCTGATTACTTTTTTGCCAGCAATTTTAAACACATGTCCAATGGCATTATTGGTCATTGTTTTTCCATTAGTTGCGGTTACAGCAATAATAGGACAGTTGATTTTAAAATATTGGAATATATTAGGATTCCAGTCATAGGCAATTTTTCCTAGAAAATTACCACCATTTTTTCCTAAGATTTTTAATGCTAAATATAAGAGTTTCATAGCTAATAAAATAAAAAAGTTTTTCATTGCTTTTTCCATCCTTTTTTTGTTATATTTTTTATTATATCAAATTTTTTGTTTTTTTCAACTAAAATTTTTTTATATGGTGTATTTTGTTGTTGTTCATATTTATTATGCCAAGGTTGATAACACTTTTTATAAGGATAATTTTATTTTTAAGTGTTGGGTAGGAGAATTATGTAAAAAAGTAACTAGTAAATCATGCTCTTTTTATTGTAAAAAAATATATAAAAGATATAATTTAAATATTGACACAAAATAAAAGATGATATACTATAACATAGTATGTATAAACATAGGAATAAAAATACAAATATAGGAAAAACTAAAGTAAAAGAAGGTAGGAAGAAAGTAGAAAAAATATTAAAAGAAAAATTAGGAATAACATTAATTAGTTTAGTAATAACCATAATTGTATTACTTATTTTAGCAGGAGTGACCATAGGGGTATTAGTAGGGGAAGATGGAATCATAACAAGAGCTACCAAAGCAGAAGAAGAAACGAAAAAGTCCCAATATGAAGAACTAATAAATATTATTATTTTAGAAAAGAAAATAGAAAGATCACAAAATCCAAAAGAAGAAGAACCATTTATCAAGAGCGTTGCAGATGCTATCGACCAAAAAGAATGGTCCAAAACGGTAACCATTTGCGATGAATATGGAAATACCGAAATAGAAGTAGAAAAATGTAATAAAATAATAGTAGAAACCAAAGATGGATATGAAATCATTGTAAATATAGATAACGAAAATTTAACAGGAGAAGTCGTATCCATTACTAAAGGAAAAACACCAATATATACTATTAAATTTGAAGCAAATGGAGGAAAAGGAGAAGTACCAAAAGCAATCCAAATAAGAAAAGGATTTTCCATTAAACTACCAAAAGGAGAACATTTAAGTCAAACAGACCAAAAAATAGTAGGATGGAGTAAAGTAGAAAGACCAGAAAATGAAAAAGATAAAATTTATACCATTGGAAGCTCCTATCAACCAAATGAAGAAATAACCATATTATATGCCATATGGGCAGATGATACAGTAACCATAACATTTGACGAAAATACTGGAGAAGGACAAATGGAACCTGTCCTAGTAGGTTCTGGAAAGACAACTACATTACCCAATAATACCTTTACCAAATATGGTTATCATTTAAAAGAATGGAATACTAAAATAGGAGGAGATGGAACAAGCTATCCCGATGGAGGAGAAATAAATATTAGTCAAGATACAACCCTTTATGCGATTTGGGAAGAAGTAATTGTGGCAAATGTAAGTATTACCAACAATAAAATAACAGAAGCCACAAAAATAACACTAGGAGGTTCTGCCATAGCAAATGGTATACAAAAGGTAGAATTAAAAGTAGGAAATAATATTTTATATACAGAAGAAATAAATGGAGATTTCCATTATAATAAATCTAATTTAGGATTAAATGATTTAAATCAAACCGCATTAAAAAATTTAGATTTTTATGATATTACAGTAGAAATGATCGTTACTAGTACTACTGGTAAGACAGGAACGACAAGTGTAAAAGTAAATAATTATACAATAGGAAATAACGATGCTTTACGTAAATTTACACAAATTGTAAATAGTGGAAATTCATTAAAAGGAGAAGCTATTATACAACTTACAAATTTAAGCACCTATGAAAATGATCCACCAATAGGGTTATGGAAAATTAACACAGATGAAAGTTATCCTTTTTCAGGTTCTTATGATGGAAAGGGCTATAAAGTAGAGGTTAAGAACAGATGGCTGAATTATGATTATGCTAGTGGTTTTTTTGGTTATATAGAAAAAGCAACCATAAAAAATTTAACTGTTTATGGTTATAATACTAGAGATTATTCTTATTATGGAGGGATTTGTGGTGTAACTTGGGCATCTACCATTCAAGATTGTTGTAATGATATAAAAAGTACTACTACAACAGGAGTGATTAAAGCTGGAATTGTTGGCTGGGCTAGGGCTGATTGTACAATTGAAAGATGTTATAATATTGCTAATATTGTAGCGGATCACTGTGTAGGAGGAATTATTGGTTGGCTCTCAGAGCAAGGAAGTAGAGTGAATAGCTGTTATAATACAGGAAATATTGAAACTATTGGAAAAAATAGCTATGGTCAATCTTTAGCTGGTGGAATTATTGGAGCGAATTCTGATCTACGTATAGGTAATTCAGAAATGACTAATTGTTATAATACTGGTTCAATTAAGGGATATTATAGTGCTGTTGGAGGATTAATTGGTACATGTAACACTTCTGCTGGAGGAAGATTAATAGTAAGAAATTGTTATGATGTGGGAAGTGTTTCTGGTTCAGGAGAAATTGGATCCTTGCATGGTTATGCTACTCATATTGATTATTATAATACTTATAGTATATTTGAAGATCCAAATGCTTATTGGGAAGGGTGCAAATGGGATGCACTAACAAAAGGAGGAATATCTGTGGATTCATTAAAAGGTATGGCAGGAACGTTAGGAAGTGCTTACAAAACAGATACTACTGGTATCAATGGAGGATATCCAATACTTACATGGCAGTAGTTATAATTAGAATAACTAGATACAATTATTTAACAATTACTTTTGTGATAGAAAAT
>CASUIT010000085.1 GCA_949455995.1 uncultured Clostridia bacterium | reverse complement strand
ATATTAAAAATAATCCTATTATCTATTAATTTTGTAAATTTTTGTGGTAATACTTCAAACATTATTTTTCTAATGGTACTCTCTAATTCTCTATGCATATAAATGTTAAGATTTCCTTCATATTTATTTGTATTAAAAAACTTTTCTGAATATCTTATAATCCAAAACAATCCTAATATATGGTCTGTATGCTTATGAGATAAGATAATATGATGTATTTTTTTAAAATCTATATCTGAATCTCTTAATTGTTTAATTATTTGCAGTCCTCCCCCTGTATCAACTAATATATTTTCTCCTTCATTGTTTTGCAATGCAAAACATGTATTATAGCAATCCAAAGTCATTGCATGACCAGTTCCTAATATAATTAATTTTTCCATTATGATACACTTCCTTTTTAATTATTTTATGTGCACCATAATACCATATTTTTTTAACTTTTACAATTAATTTTATAATTTATATTACTAGCTGTATAATTTTATTTTTTCTTATATTTTATGCTAACTAATACTCATAATCATAACAACAAAATCTATTTCTTTGTTATATAAAGTTCCTACATAAATTTAGCAAATTTAAATGACTGGTCTACTAAATAGTATTTATTGAAGATAAGTATTTTTAGCTTGAATATAAAAAGCAAATGCATCGCATCAATAATTAATAAGAGAATATGTGCTCTTTGCTTTTACATAATTCTCTTATTACCTAACAGTTTTATATAAAATGTTAAATTTGATTTTATTCTTATACAAGTAGTATTTGCTTTAAACATGCCTCTTTTTATTAAAAAAATTATAACTATCTGTTACTTACCTTCGAATTTTCATAAATATAGAAAACGACAAATTTGTTTTTTAAAAGTTTAATATTTTTTGTAAATTGTGTATGATTTTTATTGACTTACCATGTTTTTTTTGCTAAAATTATTTTAATAAATCATATATTTATATGTTTTATTTTTTGTTTATTGAACTAGATTTCTTCGTAAAATCAAGTAATCTAGTTCTATTTTTGTTGTATAGGAAAAATCAAAGATTTTAATCATGCTTCTTTTGTTTTATTAATTATTTAAACCAAAATAGTGTAACATAAATAAAGATTTTTAACTATTTAAATGGAATAATCTTCTTTTTATAGAAAGTACGATTTTATTGGAATTTATAACATTTTGCTTAGATGGTGCAATTACCTAGACAGAAGGAGAAGTATAGACATCGAGATTTTTAAAAGCAGGATCATATATATTATTTCCCATATAATCAAAACGAGAGCCATGACAAGGGCAATCCCAAGTCTTATCAATATCATTCCAAGAAAGCAAGCAACCTAGATGTGTACAAATAGGCTTAACCGCATAGATTTGTCCGTCAGAATTTTTATAAATACCCACTTTTTGGTTATTAATTTCAACAATGCTTCCAGAATTATTTTGAATTTGGTCGAAATTCATATTTCCAGATTTGAACTTATCAAAAAGTAAAGAATTAGCAGATTGTACTAATACATTTTTTAGTTCATCTCTATTTTTGATAGGATGCAAACGAGATGGTTTAAATAAATATTCATATTTATTTGCTTTTCCACAAATAAGATCAACAATAATATTACTTGCGACACAAGACAAAGTCATTCCCCATTTTTTAAAACCAGTTCCTAAAAACACATTTGGCATAGAAGGAGAATATCGACCAATAAAGGGGATTTTATCAAGAGAAATGCAATCTCTTGTATTCCAACGAAACAAAACTTCACCATCTGGGTAAAACTTTTTAGCCTCTTGTTCTAGCATACCATAAGTATCGGCATAACAAGAAGGGTGCCCTGTTTTATGTTCGCCTCCACCAACGAGTAGTAATTTTTTTCCTTTAAATTTGGCTGTTCGATAGGAAAAAATAGGATCGGATGCACTAATATACATACCATTAAAAAGTGTCTTTTTAGTATCCATTGCAATTAGGTAAGAAGTGGATTGATACATTTTGGCAAAATAAAATCCAGGAAAATTAACAAAAGGGTAATGAGAAGCAACAATAACAAATTTGCTTCTTACAGTAGCTTGATTAGTAGAAACGACACAAGTAAAATCAGGATCGTTTTCTATATTAGTAGCAATCGTATGGGTAAAAATCTTACCACCATGAGAAGTAATACTATTTACTAAACCAGATAGATATTTAATAGGATGAAATTGAGCTTGATTTTTAAAACAAACAGCACCTACTACATCAAAAGGAAGCCCTGTTTTGGTAACAAATTCACAAGGAAAACCTAAAGAAGAAACACTTTCGACTTCCTTTTTAATAGTAGCAAGTTCAGACTTTTTTGTAGTATACACATAGCTATTTTGAAACGCAAAATCACAATTTATTTTTTCAGTATCTATTATTTGTTTAATATTAGTAATAGCAATTTCATTTGCTTTTAAATAATCAGTTGCAAATCTTTTTCCATAAGAATTTATCAAATAATCATAAAACAATCCATGTTGGCTTGTGATTTTTGCAGTAGTATGACCGAGTAGTTTTTTTGCCAATGGTATCTTTTTCAAGAACAACCACATTAAACCCTAAATTACTTAAATAATAAGCACAAGAAAGACCAAAAATTCCAGCACCAATAATACAAACATCTGCTATAACATCTTGTGAAAGAGAAGAAAAAGAACTCATTTTTTTATCAAAATCTAACCATAAAGAATCCATAAATAACCTCCTAATATTAATATAACCAATTTTTAGGAATAAATCATAAAAAAACTGGAAAAATAAATAATAATATGATAAAATGAAAAACGAGACAAGAGGGACAGGTCTTAAATGTCTCATTTTCAACGAAAGGAAGGATAAAAATGGAAAAAGAACAAAAGGAAAAGCTTTTTAACAAAAAAGAAAATGGATGGGAAAGTGTTGACGAGCCAAAAAAACAAGAAATTTTTAAATTATCTAAAAATTATATGGAATTTTTAAAATTAGCTAAAACAGAAAGAGAATTTGTAAAACAGGCAAGAAAATTAGCAGATGCAAATGGATATAGAGACATCATGGATTTTGAAACATTACATCCAGGAGATAAAATATATTTTATTAACAGAGAAAAAAGTATGTATTTAGCAATAATAGGAGAAGAAAGTATCGAAACAGGAATGCATATTATAGGCTCCCATATCGATTCACCAAGATTAGATTTAAAACCAAATCCATTATACGAAAATACACAACTTGCGTATTTTAAAACACATTATTATGGAGGAATTAAAAAATATCAATGGACAGCTATTCCTTTAAGTATACATGGTGTTATTGTAAAAACAAATGGAGAAAAAATAGAAATTAATATAGGGGAAAATGAAAACGATCCTATTTTTACTATAACAGATTTATTGCCACATTTAGCATTAGAGCAAATGGAGAAAAAATTAAAAAATGGTATTGATGGAGAAGACTTAAATTTATTAATAGGAAGTATTCCTTATCAAGATAAAGAAGAAACACAAAAAGTAAAACTAAATATGTTAAACATTTTGAATCAAAAATATGGCATTACAGAAGTAGATTTAACCAGTTCAGAAATTGAATTAGTACCAGCCTTTCAGCCAAGGAGTTTAGGGTTAGATGAAAGTATGGTAGCAGCTTATGGACAAGATGATAAAGTTTGTGGGTATATTTCACTTGCTGCAATGATGGAACTTAAAAATGTAAAAAAGACAGCAATTTGTATTTTATCGGATAAAGAAGAAATTGGTAGCATGGGAAATACAGGAATGCAATCTCATATGTTTGATTTCTTTATTTCAGAAATATTAAATAAATTAAACGTAAACAGACCTAATTTATTAGATAGAGTATTTTGTTTTTCAAAAATGTTATCATCTGATGTGGATGCTGCATTTGATCCTATATATGCTTGTGTATCTGACAAAATGAATGCAGGATATTTTGGAAATGGTATTGCATTACAAAAGTATACAGGAGTTAGAGGAAAATCTCGGACGGATCAGATGCTAATGCAGAATATGTTGCTTGGATAAGAAATGTATTAGAAAAAAATAATATAAAATATCAATTAACAGAACTAGGAAAAGTAGATGTTGGAGGAGGAGGTACCATTGCCTATATTCTAGCAAATAAAGGAACAGATGTGATAGATTGTGGGGTTCCTGTGCTATCAATGCATGCACCATATGAAGTAACTAGTAAATATGATATTTATTCAGCATATGAAGCATATAAGGCTTTTTGGCAAGAAGGGTAAATTCGAAAAACGACACATTTTTAAAAGTGTGCCGTTTTTTATGGTATAGCCAAAAAAGAAATTAATCTAAATTTTTTAATAAATCAATAATCGAGTTTAAAAAGTCTTTTTTCTCGTTAGAAAGAGAAGAAAGTTTTTCTGAAATTTCGATATCTTTTAAAATAGTTTCATTATTAATAAAAGAAGAATAAATGGTATTCGGAGTGATACCTAAAATATTCATATATTTTATCAATGTTTGTGTTTTTACGCCATTATTTCCATTTTCAATTCTAGAAATATATTTTAGGGAGATTCCTAATTTTTCGGATAATTGCTCTTGTGTTAGGTTATTTTTTAAACGAAAATGCCTTAATACTTTACCAAAATTTTTATCAATATCAGTTTTTGAAACGGAATTCATTTCATACCTCCATACAATCCAAAGTATTAATATTAGTATAACAAGCACCTATAAAATGTTGAACACATTAATACTACAACAGTGATGAAATTTAATGGCACTAAATTTTTATAATATACTTGAAATATTCACATAAATATGATATGATGAAGAAAAAACAGTACCACTTTTAGTGTTACCATTCAAAAGGAAATATATACAAGGATATAAGAAATAAAGGAATGTCGAAATATGATAGATGATGAAAAATACGTTAGTTTTTTAAAAAAAATTATAGCATGTGTTAGTCATGGAGACTATTGTGCTGTAAAAGAGTTATCACAACTAGAATTAGACAAAATGGAAAAGGAAATGAAAGAAAATAAAAGAAAAAGAACTAAGTTGTTTTAGTGTAATGCTATTTAACAGAATATAACATAAAAGTTATTTCATTTGATTTATATATTAAATCTAGTTTTTTAATATATCTAATATTTGAAATTCAAAATTTTCTATAAAAGTCAAATTGTTTTATTATTTTTTTAATCGTGTTTTTAAGTAAATGTAGGCAAAAAACGAATAAAAATAAAGGTAGATTACAAAAATAGGAAAAAGTGTAAAAAACCTCCATTGTCAAGAAAGATAAAACCATCTATACTAAAAACAGGAGGGATATGTATGAGAAAAATTACCTGTAAAGGAGAAAATCTTTTAGAAAAAGAATTAAAAGGTAGTTTTAATTTTTTTAACAAAGAAATTAACAAAAACAAAAAAAGTAAAGGATATGGATTAATAAGAGATAAATCAAAAATAGCACTTGAAATTGCAAGTATTGCATCTGTTGGATATGGATTGGCAAGTTTAGTAATAGGAGTAGAAAGAAAATGGATAAGCTATCCAAATGCTTATGAAAGAGCCAAAAGAACATTAGACACATTTTTAAATAATATGGAAGAAACCAATGGATTTTTTTATCATTTTATCAATATGGAAACCGCAAAAAGAGAATGGAATTCAGAAGTTTCCATCATAGATACAGCAATATTTATTTGTGGTGCTATCTTAGTAGGAGAATATTTTAAAGGGCAAGTAAAACAAAAAGCAGACAAACTATATAAAAATATAAACTGGAGCTGGTATTTAGATAAAAAAACAAATCAATTTTATATGGGGTATTCAAAAGAAAAGGGATTTTTTGGACATTGGGATATGTATGCAGAACAATTAATGTTGTATATTTTAGCAGTAGCCTCTCCAACATTTCCAGTAGAGGTTAGTACATATGACGATTTTGAAAAGCCAGTAGGAAATTACAAAGGGATCAAAGACATTATATATACCTATTGTGGGACTTTATTTACTTATCAATATTCGCATGTATGGATTGATTTTAGAAATCGAAAAGATAAAAATGGAATTAACTGGTTTGAAAATTCCACCAAAGCGACATTAGCCAATCGAAAGTATTGTATAGAAAATAGTAAAAAATACAAAACATTTGGAAAAAACTCATGGGGATTAACAGCATGTATAGGTCCAAAAGGTTATAGTGGAGGTTTTGGAGCTATGCCAGCACTTAGCATGTTAGAAGAAAATGATGGAACGATTTCGCCAAGTGGTGTAGCAGGATCCATCGTTTTTACACCAAAACTTTCCATTCAAGCACTAGAATACTATTATAATCATTTTCCAAAACTTTGGTGTCAATATGGATTTAAAGATGCCTATAATTTAGATGGCCAAAAGCCATGGTATTCACAAGAATGTATTGGAATAGACAAAGGAATATCTATGTTAATGATTGAAAATTATTTAAGTGGATTAATTTGGAAATACTTTATGAAAAATCAATATGTAATCAAAGGGTTAGAAAAGTTAAACATAAGACAAGAAACAAAAGAGGTGGAAAAGGTTTGAAACAAGAAAAATTAAAAAATTTATTAAAACAAATGACTTTAGAAGAAAAAATAGGGCAATTAGTTCAAATTGCAGGAGATATATTTCTATTAGACGATATAGATACCACAACAGGACCTTTGAAAAATTTAGAATTGTCTAAAGAAATGTTATTCTATGTAGGCTCTATCTTA
>CASUIT010000084.1 GCA_949455995.1 uncultured Clostridia bacterium | reverse complement strand
CAATTCTGATAATTGCAAATTCTACCCCTGATCTTTTTACATACTCCCAATTAATTAATTTATTGTGCTCACTGACATCTATTCCTTTTTTTTGTGGTAAATGATGAAAACAAAAATTTTGTGCTGCTGATGGCATTTGGGCATTTACTTGTACATTTGAAGCATTAACATGTAAATATAGTCCTGTTGCCTTTGATTTTATTTTATAATAACCATTTCCAGTTGTTTCTATGATCCATTTTTGGTTTCGTGCATTGCTATCTTCTTCTTGATATACATTTTTTGAAACTTCATCTACTGTTAAAACTTTATTAGAATGTCTTGCTATTATTTTATAATGAATATTATCTACGCTTTCTACTCTAAAGATTTGATTATTGGCACTATTTTTGTTCCATATTTGAACATTTGCATAATTATATTGTGAACTTCCTTCTACTTCTAAAAATTTATTTCCATCTATTTGATTGGCTATCTGATAAGAGTCATTATTGATGATATTTACTGGTATTAGTTTAAATTTCTGATTATCTGCTCCATTGTCATACCACAAATCTACATTAGCACCAGGCGTACTAATTTGACCGATTTTGAATATCTAAATAAAGTCCACTCTCTTTGGCTACTATATGGTAATAACCATCTCCTGCATCTTTTAATAACCACTGTTGATTATTCGTGTTAGCATAACTATATTGAATGATATTAGCTCCTAAGTTTGTATTGGCTCCTTGTACATCTAATGACCTTCCTGAATGAATGGCAATTATTTTATAATAACCTGTATTTCCTATTTTTGTAATCTGATATTTTTGGTTTTGCCCTTTTTGATTATTCCAAATAGCAATATTGGCAGCTTCTTGACAGGTACCACCTACTACATCTAACACTCTATTTCCTTTTGTTACTATTTGATAAACACCTTCCTCTATTTTCGTACTAATTTTTTCTTTTGGTGTTTCATTAATCAAGATAAATCGCTGTGGTGCTAAATCTATTGGACTTCCTAGTTGTAAATTTTGTCCGTTTTGTATGGTATAATTTGATATTGTGATATATAAATTCCCACATTTTGATATTATTGCATATACACTTTGTTCATATTTTTTTAAGATCCATTTTTGCGTATCTAAATCATTATCTTTTTGTTGTGTTACGATACTGCCTACCTTTGGATTTTCACTCTCTACTGTTAGTACTTGATTAGATGCTTTTGTTTTTATTTTATAATATCCTTGTCCTGTATATTCTATGTCAAATTTTTGTTGTAAGCTTTTTGTATTTTCCCACATTTGAAGTGGTGCTCCATTATTATTATCTCTTATTTTAAAGCCTTTATTATGGTCAACACTACTTAAGATACGATAAGTTCCATCTTCTACTAATTGACTTCCTGTTTCTGCTCCACATGTTTCAAAAGTAAATTGCTGTGATTTTTGCCCATGAAAACAATAAGTTTGTAAACTTGCTCCTATATTTGTATTTGCTGATTTTACATCTAATGCCAACCCATTACAACAAGCAATTAAAGAATAAGTTCCATTACTATTTTCTAAAATCACCCATTTTTGCGATGCCCCTCCATGTTTAGCATACTGTAAAACTGGTGTTCCATTTTTTCCATTACCATATTGTACATCTAATGCTTTTCCACTATGTATTGCTGTGATGATATAGGTTCCATCTTTTTGATAGGTTACTTGGAATTTTTGACTTGCTAAATTTTTATTAACTCCTGTTTGAATCTTTACATCATTGTTTGTTTGATTATTTGGTACTTCTAATAATCGGTTACTTGCTACTTGTGATTTTATATGATAAATTCCGTCTTTTATCGTTCTACTTCCTGTGGTACTTTGTAGGTTAGAAAATTTAAATTTTTGTGATTTTTCTCCATGACCTGTATAAACTTGTATATTTTGACAATCTTTTCCCTGTCCTTTGTCAACATCTAAATACCATCCATTCGCTTTTGAAATAATATAATAATATCCATCCCCACATTCTTTTAGATACCATTTTTGATTATCTCCACCATGTGCTTCATATTGGCTTACATTTCCATTTGCTACACAAACATCTAAAACTTTATTAGAATGTAGTGCCAAAAATGTATAAGTTCCATCACTATTTAATTGTATTTTAAATTTTTGATTGTTTTGATTTCCTCTTTCATAAATTTCTGCATTGGCTCCATTTGTTTTACTAGATCCTATTACTTCTACTACTTTTGTCTCATTTAAACAAGTATATATTTCATATTCTCCTGTTTGTACTTTTTTAGTGGCATCTGGAATGGTTATGCTTTGATTTTCTATTTGGGTTTCTTCTTCTGGTTCTTCTTCTACTTGCACTTCTTCTAATTTTTCGTCTACTATCTCCTCTGCCTCGTTTTCTTCTATTTCTTTTGTTTCTTCGTCTTGTACTTCTGAAATGGTATTATCCTTATTGGTATTCGTTTCTTGTGTAATATTACTACTATTTGTATGATTGGTATCTGGCTCTTGTGGTACCTGATTTTGATCTATTATCACATTTTCTTCTTGCTTTATTACATTTTTATTTTCTTCTTCCTTTTGTTCCTTTGCTAAGCTAATTGTTGTAATAAATATTGGTGCTGTTAATGTTATGATTAATAAACTTATTATCATTTTTATGCTCTTTACTTTCATTGCTTTTCCTCTTTTCTTCTATCAGAGTTTAAACTACTATTATTATATCTTTTTTATCCTTTTTTCTCAACACTTTTACCTTAAAATTTATCTGGTAATTACTAGGTGTTGTTACTTTTGTTATGTTGTTTTCCAATTTAAGACAACTACTCCTATAATAATAATTACAGCACCTATTATTCCTGTTGTTGAAAATTCTTCTTTAAAAACAAGCTTAGAAGAAATAAGTGATAACACTTGAACAATTCCAGTCGTCAAAGGCATAATATAACTCAACTCAAAAACCACTACCATTCTTGTAAATAAAAAGAAACTTCCAATATAACATATAAACCCAATTAAACTAACAGGACTAATTCCTAAATTGATATTACCATCTAACATAGAAATAGTTCCTGGATTTCCTCCTACTTTCATTAACACTAGCCCTGATATAGAAAGGCTAATATAGATAATTATCATAATTACTTGTATCATTTTTTTTCTCCTTTTTTCCATTTTATTCCTTTCCTTCTTTTTGGTGTTGTGCTAATGCTATATGATGATTCAAATCCTTTATTTTTTCATTTAATTCGGCAATTCGTATATTATCTAAAAAGGTTTCTATTAACAAAAATACCATTACTACTAAAAATACAAAATTAACAGGTGCTTCAAATCCAAGCATTTCTGATATCCATTGTACTACATTTGAAAAAACACTCATAAAAATTAATAAAATAGAAGCTATCATCCAAATAACAGAATTGGTAACCTTTAATTTTGCTTGCTTTATTTTTGTAATGGATAATAAAAACGCTATAATAGAACATCCAATTAAAAAAATTCTCAATGTAATAGACATTTTTTACCTCCTCTTATATATTTTTTCTTGTAATAGCTCTAATAAAGATAATAGAGAAAAACATATTAATCATATATTCAATTGATTTTAAAGGTTTTAAATAACTTTCTCCAAATTCTCTTTGGCTCATTTCTACTTGTATTTCTTTTATTCTCATTTTCTTTTTTAACATGTATACGATGGTATCTGGCTCTGGTGTTAAACTTGCATTTTTTACAAATTTTTCAATTACCTTTTTGTTATAAGCTCTCATTCCAGAAGTTGGATCTTTTATCGTTTTTCCTGTAGTTATTTTAATTGCCATGGAAATTAATCTACTTCCTATCATTCGAATGGAATGCGATTTCTTTTTGGTTACAAACCTAGAACCTATTGATATATCTGCGTTGTCTTCTTCTATTTCTTTGACTAAATCTTTTAAATATTTGGCTTGATGTTGTCCATCTCCATCAAATTGTACTACTATATCATAATCATAATGATAAGCATATTTCATTCCTAATTGAATTCCACTAGTTAGTCCATAATTAATTGGTAGTGAAACATAATTAAAGTGATTTTCTTTACATATTTTTTCTGTATCATCTTTTGAACAGTCATTTATTACTACATAATCATATTTTGTATTATTTATAATATCTTCTACTGTTTTTTTTATATTTAAAGCTTCATTATAGGCTGGTATCATTATTAATACTTTCAATTTTTTCTCCTTCTACTTTTATTTTTTATTATTAGCTAAAAAACTCATATATATTTCCAATAACACTTACATTTAATAAACTTAACATCAGTAACAAATATATGTGAATATCTTTTATTTTAACATAATTTTCTTTCATGGCACAACATAGCAATGGAAGTATGGCAATTGGTATAAAATATCTTCCTTGCACTCCTTCTACAATTTCTCCTCCTACACCTGTCCAACCAACATATAAAGCCAATATTGTTAAAATTATTACAACTCCACTAATCATTAATAACCATATACGTTGTTTTGTTGATAAACTAACCTCATGTTTTTCTAAAAAAATTGCCAATACGATTAACATCATAAAACCAATTATTTTAATCATAGGAATTTGAATATTTAACCAGCCTAGATGAGAACCTACCATCCCGTATAAATATATTTCTCCTATTTCTAATAGAGTATGTTCTACTACTTTTAATCCTTGTATCGGATGTGTTAAAACAAATTTTACTTGTTCTTTTGCATTAACATTGTGTGCTAATAAATATTCTTCATTTGCTGTATATTTTAAAGAAAACATATACCATAGATATCCAATTAACATTGTTGCTACTACACTTGTTATAATGATAACTTGTTTTTTTCGTTTGTCCATATCTTTTTTAAAGATAAAAAAGAATGACATTCCTACTAGTGGTAAATACACAATTTTTGTAATGGCAATAAAAATTGATAATAAGATATAATAAATGATTTCTCTTTTTTGTATTTCTTCTTTTTTAAAAAATAAATATAAATGATAAGCCACATAAAATAATAGCACAGAATTGATTAGTGAATCGGCTGAAATAGATACTGCTTGATGAATTAGCATTGGCATAAATAGAAAACTACTAAGTACCAATTTCCCAAATGGTATTTTTTTTATTGCAAAATAAGAAGCTATTAAAAATATAATATAATTACACATTCTTGCTAAATACTGAATTAGTAATCCATTCATTCCTAATATTTTTCCTATGCTCAAACCAATACTACTAAACAAATATAAGATAGGATTATAATTTTGTGCTGGATTTACCTTGTTTTCTGTTTCCTGATAATTGGTTTCTTTTGATATTAATTCTTGATTTAACTCTTGGTAATTTTGATAGGCTCTTACTAAATCTTTTGGTACTTGTATATTGGATTTACCATTTTCATCGATTGGTGTAATGAATTGTCCTTGCGAAATTTCATAACTTTTCCATAAATGCGGATTTTCATCTGGTGTATATCCTAATCCAATAAAAATTAAATAACACCATCCAATTGGTATCATAAATCCTAAAAATACTTTTTCTATTTTCGTTCGATTTTTGATAAGGTTTAAAATAACAATTGTGGCTAACAAAATGAACATTGGCACCAATAATATTAATAAATTTCTTGACCAATAACCACCATAATGCTTTGTTGTTAAGGTTGCATATAACAAGACTATTGTAATTCCTGCTATTACAAATTCCATTAGAAATAGTATTTTAAATAGCCCCTTTAAAACTTTTTCTTTCATTGTTATGGTTCCTCCTATTTTTAAGTTTTAATCGTATATTGCGCATTATGTAATGATAAATTAATATTATAATAAGGATCTCCTTTTTCTATGACTGTTTTCCATTTTTCTTTAAAATTATTACTTTCTTTTTCAAATCTTGCTTTTTTCTTTGGCGTATCCTCATATCCTCTAGTTTTAGACTCATAATGCATTAATTCAATATAGGGATTATAAATAATTTTATATCCTTTTTCTCTCATTTTTAGACAAAAATCTACGTCATTAAATGCTACTTTGAAATTTTCTTCATCCATATAGCCTACTTCTTCGTATATACTTCTTCTAGCAAATAAACAAGCTCCTGTTACAGCACTTACATTTTGAATTAAACAATCTTTTCCAAAATACGCATGTATTCCATCTGGTAATCCAGTTAGCATATTGGCTGCTAATCCACATATGCCAACTACGATTCCAGCATGCTGAATGGATTTGTCTCCATAATAAAGTCTAGCACCTACTGCACCTACATCTTGCCTTTGTGCAAATCCTATGAATTTTTCTAACCAATTGGAAGTCATAATTTCTGTATCACTGTTTAATTGTAATACAAATTCAGCATCTGAGTTTTTAACACCAAAATTGATAATTTTTGAATAATTAAACCCCTTTTCTGGATAGGTTATCACTCTTACTTTATCTATTTTTTGAATCGTTTCATAATAATCAAAGGTTTTACTTTCTTCACTATTATTTTCAATGATTACTATTTCATAATTTTCATAGGTAGTTAATTTTAAAATAGAATTGATACAATCTCTTAATAATTTTATACTGTCTTTATTAGGAATTAATATAGATACTTTTGGATTATTTTGTACTTCATATTCTACTTCATAAATTCCTTTGATATCTCCTCCATGACTAACTTTTGCTTTTAGTCCTTGTCTTTTTAAATGATCTTGAATTACTCTTATACCAGCTTCATAAGCATATGGCTTAGCATCTGATACCATAGCAGTTGATTGTGGAGGTACTCTCCAATT
>CASUIT010000083.1 GCA_949455995.1 uncultured Clostridia bacterium | reverse complement strand
TCAATAACGTTTCTAACAGTACCGCTTAAAACCATTCCTTCTTTTAGGTCTTCTAATTTTAAAACATCGCTTCTCAAAATTGGTTTTGGCATATCTTGGCGAGGATCTCTACCGAGGTTTTATCAGTTCTTCAATAATATCAGACAAAGTCATTTCTCCAATGTCTAATTCTTTGGCAACATTTGCAATAGAAATGCTTTTTAACTTATTTCTTAATATTTCTAATTTTTCTTTATTTTTTAAATCGTTTTTCTCAAAACCTAAGTTCGCAAGTAGTTTTTCAGTTACCTCGTAACTTTCTGGATGTACAGCAGTAATTTCTAAAGGATTGTCACCATCTAATATTCGTAAAAAACCAGCACATTGTTCAAAGGCTACTTTCCCAAGCTTTGGAACTTTTAATAATTGTTTTCTGTTTTTTAATTTTCCATTTTCATCCCTATATGTTACAATATTTTTAGCAATCGATGTATTGATTCCAGAAACATAGGATAATAAAGAAGGGGTTGCAGTATTAACATCTACGCCTACTTTATTAACGCTATCTTCTACGACACCAGTTAGACTTTGGGCTAATTTCTTTTGGTTTACATCATGTTGATATTGTCCTACACCAATAGCTTTTGGATCTATTTTTACAAGTTCTGCTAGAGGATCTTGCAATCTTCTAGCAATTGAGATAGCACCTCGAATAGATACATTGATATCTGGGTATTCTTGTGTGGCAAGTTTAGAAGCGGAATATACAGAAGCACCTGCTTCACTTACAATGGTATAATGAACAGGGTGTGAGACTTCTTTTATCATTTGGGCTACAAATATTTCAGATTCCCTAGAAGCGGTACCATTTCCAATGGCTATCATATCTACTTTGTGTTTTTCTATTAATGGTAGTAGTTCTTTTTTGGCACCTTCTACATCATTTTGAGGTTGGGTTGGGTAAATGGTTGTATAATCTAATACTTTTCCAGTTTCATCAATAATGGCAATTTTGCAACCAGTTCGATAAGCAGGATCAAATCCCATTACCGTTTTTCCTTTTATTGGGGCTCCTAGTAATAGCTGTTTTGCATTTTGACCAAAAACTTTAATAGCTTTCTCTTCTGCTTTTTCGGTTAAGTCACTACGGATTTCTCTTTCAATCGATGGTTCGATTAGCCTTTTAAAGCTATCTAAGATGGTGTCTTTTAAAAGTTTCGTAAATTGCGTTTCTCCTTTTATTAAGTCTTTTTCCATAAAGGCTAGTATTTTTTCTTCTGGCTTTTCAAGTTTTATTTTTAAAAAGTTTTCTTTTTCTCCACGGTTTATTGCTAAAATTCTATGGCTTGGAATGTATTTAATGGCTTCACTATATTCATAATACATTTCATAGTTTGAGGCTTCTTCCTCATTTATTGCTTTTGTTTGAATAAGTCCTTCACGATAATATTGTCTTTTAATTGCTTTTCTATAGGTTGCATTGTCTGAAATGTCTTCTGCTATAATATCTAGGGCACCTTGTATGGCATCTTGTGTAGTAGCTACTACTTTATCTTTATTTTTTTGGTCTTCTATGGATAATTTATTTATATTAATATAATTTTTTGCGATTTCTTCTATCGAAATGGTTTCTTTTTGCTCTAGGATAATTTTAGCCAAAGGCTCTAATCCCTTAGCTTTTGCGACAGTTGCTCTTGTTTTCTTTTTTTGTTTGTAAGGTCTGTAAATATCTTCTACTTCTGCAAGTGTCTTACTAATGGCAACTGCTTGTAAGATTTCATCTGTTAATTTTCCTTGTTCATCTATAGATTTTATTACTTCTTCTTTTCTTTGTTCTAAATTTCTTAAATAATTTAGTCTTTCTCCTAAATCTCTTAAAATTTCGTCAGAAAGTCCACCAGTTACTTCTTTTCTATATCTTGCTATAAAAGGAATGGTATTTCCTTCATCAATTAGTTTTATGGTATTTTCAACTTGTGCTGGTTTTATATTTAATTCTTCAGCAATCATTTTTACTATTTTATCCATTTTTTTTTCCTTTCCTATTTTAATATTCTAAAGAATCGTCTTTTTCAATCCAATTTTGTACTTGCTCAATTCGATATTGGGTTTTGGTGTCTCTCATAACAACTTCTTTTATTCCAGCATTAATTAGCATTCTTTTGCAAAAAGTACAAGGTTCATTATCTGTTACATATTGGTTGGTTCTTTTATTAATTCCTACTAAATATAAAGTGGCTCCTAACATGTCTTTTCTTGCAGCACTAATCATAGCATTTTGTTCACTATGAACCGATCGACATCGATCATAACCTTTTCCACTTGGCATATCACATTTTCGACAATAACCTAAATCCAGACAGTTTTTTCTTCCTCTTGGGGCACCTGTGTATCCAGTGGATATAATTTCATCATTTTTGACTAAAATACTTCCATAGTTATTTCTTAGGCAAGTTCCTCGTTCGGATACAGTTTGAGCAATATTTAAGTAATAATTTATTTTATCTACTCGATTCATAAAAGCCCCCTTTATTCAATACCTAAGTATTCGTTATAGGTCACTTCTCGATCGATTATTTGACCATTTTCCTTTATATCAATAATTCGATTGGCAACAGTTTGCGTAAGTTCATGGTCATGTGAGGTAAATAAGATGTTTCCAATAAATTTTTTCATTCCTTCGTTAACAGAGGTAATACTTTCCATATCTAGGTGATTGGTTGGTTCATCAAATAATAAAAAGTTAGCACCAGATAACATCATTTTAGATAATACACATCTTACCTTTTCTCCTCCTGATAATACATTAACTTTTTTTAGTGCCTCTTCTCCTGAAAATAACATTCTTCCTAAAAAGCTTCTTACGTAAGTTTCATCTGGATCTTTTGAATATTTCCTAAGCCATTTTGTTACATCTTCATCTGTTTGAAATAGATAATTATTATCTTTTGGAAAATAATTTTTGGTAATCGTGGTTCCAAAAGTTAAACTTCCTTCATCTGGTTCTACTTCTCCCATGATAATTTGAAATAAAACCGTTTTTGCAATTTCATTATCTGCTAAAAATGCGATTTTATCACCTTGTTTTACATCAAAAGAAATATGATCTAGTAGTTTAATACCATTTAGTGTTTTAGAAATGTTTTTTACTTGTAGAATTTCTCTTCCTGGTTCTCTGTCTGGCTTAAAGTCTATGTAAGGATATTTTCTGTTGGATGGTTTGATTTCTTCTAATTCTATTTTTTCTAGTGTTTTCTTACGGGAAGTGGCTTGTTTAGATTTGGAAGCATTGGCACTAAATCTTGCAATAAAGTCTTGTAATTCCTTTATTTTTTCTTCTTTTTTCTTGTTTTGTTCTCTTGCTTGTTTTAAGGCAAGTTGGCTAGATTCATACCAAAAATCATAATTTCCTGGATAAACTTTGATTTTTCCAAAATCAACATCTGCTATATGTGTACAAACTTTATTTAAAAAATATCTGTCATGAGAAACTAAAATGACAGTATTTTCAAAATCCATTAAAAAGTCTTGTAACCAGTTAATACTTTTTAAATCTAGGTCATTGGTAGGCTCGTCTAGTAATAGCACATCTGGATTTCCAAATAAACTTTGGGCTAACAATACTTTTACCTTATCTTTTGCACCAATGTCTTTCATTAATTTATTATGATCTTCTGGTGAGACTCTTAAATTATTTAACAACATAGCAGCATCTGACTCAGCATTCCAACCATCTAATTCTGCAAACCTTTCTTCTAATTTTGCTGCTTTCATACCATCTTCTTCTGAAAAATCAGGTTTTGCATAGATTGTTTCTTTTTCCTTCATGATGTCATACAATTCTTTATTTCCCATAATAACAGTATCCATTACGGAAAAATCTTCATATGCAAAGTGATCTTGTTTTAAAATGGAAAGTCTTTCTCCTTTATCTAGGCTAACATCTCCCTTACTAGGTTCAATTTCTCCAGATAACACTTTTAAAAAGGTTGATTTTCCAGCGCCATTTGCTCCAATAATTCCATAACAATTTCCTTTGCCAAATCGAATATTGACATCTTCAAACAACACTCTTTTACCAAACCTTACGGTTACACCGTTTGCACTTAACATTTTTTTCATCCTTTCTGTTAGTTGTTTTTGTTATTATATACCATTTTTTAATTGTTTTCAAGTGAAATTAGTCAATACCTCAATCCTAGCTAAAAAATCAAAACTTAAAAAGTAATAAATATTGTAAGAAAAAATAAACTATGTTATGATGTTGTTACTAGTAAAAGGAGGTGAAAATATGGAAGACAGAAATATAGGGAAAATAAATTTATCTACATTAATTATAATAATAGCTATTATGATTATTATCATGATGTCCTGCTTAATGTATAAAACTTCAAAGGAGAAAGAAAATAAAATAGCAGAAATTGAAACGCTAAATAATAAAATTCATATGTTAGAAAATGAAAAATTAGAAGATGGTTCTAGTGAAACGAATGAAAATAGTCAAATAAGTGCATTTGAGAAGTATCAGAAAAATTATAAAAAATCTTTTGAAGAATTAATTAGTCAAGATAACCAAATTTTAATTTGGTTGGAAGATAAAGGAATAGAAGGAATAACTAATGTATATGTAGATTCTAATGGAAATGCTTATATACAAACAAGTGAAAATAGTGACTTACGTTCAAAATATGGAGAAAAGAAACAAGTAAATACTAATATAGCGAATATAAATGTATGTACCTATGGAAATGGGGGATTATATGATATTGTATTTTTAAAAAAGGATGGTACAGCAAATAAAATAAGTGGTTCTAAATTGGCTAATGGAGAAATAGAGATAGAAAATATTTCTAATGTGAAAAATGCAATTAGTATTATTTCTTATATGGAATTAAATGAAATGGGAGCAGGAGGCAGTACTTATGCCTTTATTGATATTGATGGAAATATAATAAAATAATTAATTTATAATATATGAAATAATTTCATGATAAATTTGATAGATATCAAATTTTGGATTGTTAAAAAATCGTTCTAATCTAATTTGAAAAAATTTGTTAAATCGCTGGCAAAATTCTTTTGTGTGTTATACAAGTTATTCATAAAAACACTATCTTTCGTATATATTGAGTTTGTTTTTTTGTCATCAATATTTTACTAAAGTTGGTGTTTTTTTCAATTCTTTTTTTCTCTAATTAATCGCTTTAGTCATAACCATAATTGTATTATTAATATTAGCAGGAATTAGTATTGCAACCATAACGGGAGAAAATGGAAGCCTAAGACAAGCAGAAATGGCACAAGTAGAAACCCAAAAAGCCCAATACCAAGAAATATTAGAATTAATAGGAGAGGAAATTTGTCCAAAATAAACGACTTTGCATTTTTAGCTAGACAAAAGAGAATTACAATAGATGATAGGGATTTTTTATCATAGAAAGTTGAAAAGATTAGTAATTATAGAGTTAAAATTAGATGAATTTAGATCTAAACATAAAGGACAGGTAGAATTATATTTAAAAATAAATCTAAGGCTTATTTTTATAGAAATTTTGGTACTATTATAGACAATATTTAGCTACGATTGCAGTTCAAATCAAACAAAAAGTAAACTTTTCAAATTTGTGTGACTTACTATTTCCAGGATATTATCAACTACTAGATGATAACATATTTATTGTAGGTTTAGAGATATTTAAGAAGTATAACAGAAAAATGGCAAACTTGCAAGAGAATTGCCAGAATACGATGTTATAAGTGAAATACCTGGATGCGGAAAGTAATTAACATCGAGAATAATAGCTGAAATCACACAAATTTGCTATTTTGGAGTTAATAAAAATGGTTCTAAAAAGGACAAACAAATAATAAGATAGTTAATAAAGAAAAGATGAGGAGGGAACGAATGAAAAGTAAAAAAATAGGAATTATTTTTTTTATTTTATTAGTTATTTTATTAATAGGGGGATATTTTGGTATACAATATGTGAAAAATAAACAAAAAGAAATAACAGTTGAAGCAGAATATGTACCACAAGAAGAGATAACACAAGAGCAAGAAAGGCAAACGATTGTTAGTTTGTATTTTTCGAATAAAGAAACAAATGAATTAAATCCAGAAGCGAGATTAATAGATATAAAAGAAATAATAAATAATCCATATGAAAAATTAATCAATTTATTAATAGAAGGACCTAAAAATGAAAAAAATAAAAAAATAATTCCAGAAAACACCAAAATAAATAAAATATATTTAGAAGAAGATTGTGTTGTTTTAGATGTATCAACTGAATTTTTAAATTATGAAAAAGAAAATGAAAAAGAGAAAACAAATTTAATAAATAGTATAAAAAATACTTTTATACAATTAACAGAAATTAATCAAATAAAGATACTAATTGATGGAAATGAAAATGAAGAGTTAAAAGAAATATATAGTAAATGATAATTATTTTTTTATTATTTTATATAATTTTAAATATTTTAAATAATGGTTAAAATTATTTAAAAAATATTCAACATCATGAATAGAATTTATCGTATTTTTTTTATATAAATTAAAATCAAAAGATTTTTTATGAGGGGAATTTTTTTCTCCTCTATTATTTTGATTATTTTCATTTAGAAAGATTCGGTTCATTTTATTTTTCTCCTATTTTTATTTTGCAAAATTATTATTTTTATTGTATAATATGATAAAAAGTCAAAAAAGTTACAATAGAACAATAATATTTTTAAACATTCAAAAGTAAAATTATATTTAATTTTGCTTTTGAAAAAATAAAAATAAAAATAAAAATAAAAATAAAAATAAAAATAAAAATAAAAATAAAAATA
>CASUIT010000082.1 GCA_949455995.1 uncultured Clostridia bacterium | reverse complement strand
TACTTGCGAAATGGATTTTATCCCATAAAGATGATGCAAGAGTATTAATATTTACAGATAGAAAAGAACTAGATAGGCAAATAAGAGAAGTTTTTGTAGCCAATGGAGAAGTTAATATATATAGAGCTAAAAGTTGTAAAGATTTATTAAAAAGTTTAAATGACTATAAAGCAGGAAATTTAATTTGTTCCCTAATTCATAAAGTAGGAAAACCAGTGGATGATGATTCTGATAAGAAATATGCAGACTATATAAAAGAATTAGAAAAATATAAAAGAACGAAATTTAGTGCAAAAGGCAATATATATGTTTTTGTAGATGAATGTCATAGAACGCAATCTGGAGATTTGCATAAAGAAATGAAAAGGATACTACCAAATGCTACCTTTATTGGATTTACAGGAACACCATTAATAAAAAAAGTCAAAGAAACAACATTAGAAAAATTTGGGAGATATATACATATTTACAAATTTGATCAAGCGGTAAAAGATAAAGTAGTAGTAGATTTATGTTACGAATTTAGAAGTGTAGAACAATTGATACAAAAACAAGACGAAGAAAAAATAGATGAATGGTTTGAGAGTAAAACAGAAGGATTAAATGATTTTGCAAAACAAAAACTAAAAGAAAGATGGGTAACCAGACAAAAGGTTTTGAGTTCAAAAGATAGACTTGAAGAAATCGTAAAAGATATTATATTTGATTTTGAAAGAGTACCAAGATTACGTGAGGGAAAAGCAACAGCATTACTGATTGCAGATTCAATTTATGAAGCATGTAGATATTGGGAAATATTTCAATCATTAAATTTTACAAAATGTGCCATCATATCGTCTCATACACCTAGTATAGGTTATATAAAAGGAGAAGAAGATGGAGAATTTACACAATCAGACAAACAAAAAATACATACAGTCTATACAAAAATGTGGGACAAAGAGAAATATCCTAAATTAAGAAGTGATAATGAGAATGATTTACATGAACAATGTTTTGAAGAAGATGCCATCTATCATTTTATTCATCATCCTTCAGAAATGAAACTATTAATAGTGGTTAATAGACTATTGGCAGGATTTGATGCACCATCGGCAACTTACTTATATATTGATAAAAAAATGCAAGATCATGGACTGTTTCAAGCCATCTGTCGTGTCAATAGATTAGACGAACAAAAAGATTTAGGTTATATAGTAGATTATAAAGATTTATTTGAAAGTATAAAAGGAGCAGTAGAAGATTATACAACAGGAATTTTTAAAGATTATGCAAAACAAGAAGTAACAGGCATCTTAAAAGATAGGATTATACTAGCCAAACAAAGATTAGAAAAGGCATTAAAACAAGTTAAAATTATTTGTGAACCAGTTGAAAAGCCAAAAGGTACATTAGAATTTTTACATTATTTTGTAGCAAAAGAACTTTCAATAGAAAAATATTACAAAGATACAGAACCAAGAAGGATAGAATTTTATGATGCTGTTTCAGACTTAGTAATGGCATATTCTAATATTGCTGATGAAATGTCAAAGGCAGGTTATACAAAAGAAGAAAAACAAAATATAAAAACACAAGTAAAATTTTATAATAATGCCAAAGACGAAGTGATGAAAGCAGCAGGAGATTATATAGAACTTAAAAATTATGATAGTTCTATGAGGTACATCATTGATAGTTATATAAATGCCAAATCAGTACAAAAACCATGTAAGTTAGAAGAAAATACACTTTTAGATATTATAGAAATTAGTGGATTGCAAAAAGCCAAGGAAACATTACCAGAAAATATAAAAAAAGACCCAAAAGCATTAGCATTAACCATCGAAACCAATATAGCATCCGCCATCATAAATAATAGAGTTGTAAATCCAAGATATTATAGTAAAATGTCTGAATTATTAAATGAGGTAATAGAACAAAAAAAGAATCAAGATTTAGGTTATCAAAAATACATTAAGGAATTAGTTGAATTAGCCAAAAAAGTAAAGTCTCCTGACAAAAGTGGAAAATATCCAAAAACAATACATAATATAAGACTAAGAGGATTATATGACTGTATGGCTCAAGAAGAAGAAAAAACTTTATATTTATATGAACAAATGAATAGACAAATACCCTATGATTTTATGGATAGTAAAATGAAACAAAGGCGAGCAAAACAAGTAATCATGAAAATAGTCAATAACAAAGAAAAAACAGAAGAAATTTTTAATCTTTGGAAAAATACGAGAGGTTATTAATATGTGGATCAATAATTATGAAGTCAAAATTAATAGGAAAAATGTAAAAAATATTAATTTAAGAGTATATCCAGATTTGTCCATAAAAATTTCTGCTCCTAAAGAAATGAAAAGATCTGAAATAGAAAAAATGATGATAGAAAAAGAAGATTGGATTAATAAGCAATTGCAAAAATATGAACAACAAAAAAGAATCCCCAAAAGAAACTATATTTCTGGAGAAGATCATTATTTCAATGGAAAAAGATATATATTAAGAGTACATGATTCAATAACACCATGTATTAAAATATCAAAGATTAAAACAATAGATATGTATGTAAAAGAAAATACAAGCATTGAAAATAAAACTAAATTAATGGATAATTTTTATCGAAGAAATTTAAAGAAAAAATTAGATGAATATGTACCAAAATGGGAGAAAATTCTCAAAGTAAAAGCAAAAGATTATCACATTAGAAAAATGAAAAATAGATGGGGAAGTTGTAATACCAATAATAAAACAATCCTATTTAATTTAGAATTAGCTAAAAAGAAAGATAGTGAAATACAATATGTTGTTATTTATGAACTGTTACAGTTAATAGAAAAAAAGCATAATGCGCATTTTAAACAACTAATTACAAAATATTGCCCCAAATGGAAAATATATCAAGAAACATTAAATGAAATATTATGAGAAAATAGTTAGTATGCTGTCAACCTAAGTTCAAAATTCGACTTGAAATGACAAAATATACCCATAGACAAGATTAGACAAGATATGATATGATACTACTATGAATAATTCAGAAATAAAAAGCAATAAATAAATCTAAAAAACAGGTAAGATAAAGGGGAGCAATAAATGATAAATGAAATTTTAAAAGATGGAGAGATTCCGAGTCTAATCCAAAAAGAAAATTTTATAGGTTGGATCTATCAGTTAGATTATGAAAACGCATGTGTCATGACCAATGATATATGGAAAGAAAAAGTATTAGGAGTGCCAAACAACTGCTTTTAACAGCTTTTAATGACTTTTGTATAAATAAGAGAAAAGCAGTAATCGAAATAGATTACCGCTTTGTATATAGATTTTTGACCATTGCTCCAAACGAGCACTTTTTTATCTTTTTGAGAATTGTGGAGCTTTACGAGCTTTTTTAAGACCATATTTCTTTCTTTCTTTCATACGAGGATCTCTTGTTAAGAAACCATTTTGTTTAAGAGCTGGTCTATATTCAGAGTTAGCTTCGTTTAAAGCTCTAGCGATACCATGACGAATAGCACCTGCTTGACCTGTAAATCCGCCACCTTTTACGGTTGCAATAACATCATATTTTGCTGTTGTATTAGTAACAGTTAATGGTTGTCTAACGATAACTTTTAAGGTTTCTAATCCGAAGAATTCATCAATATCTTTTCTATTAATTGTGATTTTGCCAGTTCCTTCTATTAATCTTACTCTAGAAATAGAACTTTTTCTTCTACCAGTACCATAAAAAACAATATTTTCTTTTTTAGCCATACTAATTTACCTCCCATATTTCTGGTTTTTGTGCTTGATTTTCATGTTCTGCTCCAGCATAAACTCTTAGTTTTTTTGCTTGGGATCTTCCTAAAGAGTTATGAGGTAACATACCTTTAATAGCTAAAGTCATTGCTCTTTCTGGATTTTTTTCAAGCATTACCTTGGCAGGAACTTCTTTCATTCCTCCAATATAACCTGAGTGATGTCTATAAATTTTTTGATTTAACTTGTTTCCTGTTAAAATAACATCTTTACAATTTAATATAATAACGTGATCACCTGTATCAATATTAGGTGTGTATGTTGGTTTGTGTTTTCCTCTTAATAATTTAGCAGCTTCTGTTGCAACTCTACCAAGTGGTTTGTTAGCTGCATCAATGATATACCATTTGCGTTCAACTTCACTGCGTTTTGCACTATATGTAGTATTATTCATGGTAATAGTTACCCTCCTATTTAAATTTGTTTTTTATAAATTATGAATTAAAAGTGTAAAACTACCGGGGAGAAGTTCTACATTTATTTGTTCATAAGTAAAAATATTATATTACAAAAAAAATGAATTGTCAAGGCTTAGAAATTTTTTTCATTACGATAATAATTAAGGAAAAAATTGAAACAATAAATAAGTTGTGATATAATAAACTACAACTATATACAATTAGTTAATAAATTAATTTAAAATAGGAGGATGAAAATGAAAAAAGGAAAAGTGGTTTTAGTAGGAGCAGGCTTTGTAGGAATGAGTATGGCTTATTCCATGCTAAACAAAGGAGGAATAGAAGAACTTGTTTTAATAGACATAGATAAAGAAAAAACGGTGGGAGAAGAAATGGATTTATCACATGGATTGCCATATGCTCCAAGAAAAATGGTAATAAAATCAGGAGACTATACAGCATGTAAAGATGCGCAAACAGTAGTAATAACAGCAGGCGTAGCACAAAAACCAGGACAAACAAGATTAGAATTAGCACAAGTGAATACCAAAATTGTAAAGCAAATTACAAAATCAGTAATGGAAAGTGGATTTAACGGTATTATTATTGTAGCAAGCAATCCAGTAGATATTATGACTTATGTTGTTTGGAAAGTTTCAGGATTGCCAAAAAATAAAGTAATTGGAACAGGAACCGTTTTAGATACAGCAAGACTACGTTACTTAGTTGCAGACTATTTAAAAGTATCTAGCAAAAATGTTCATGCCTATATAATGGGAGAACATGGAGACTCTTCATTTGTACCATGGGATCATGCCTATGTTGGTTGCAAAAAAGTAAAAGATATTATGAAAGACAATCATCATCCAATGGAAGATTTAAAGAAAATCCATAAGGGAGTAGTAAATGCAGCATATGAAATTATCGAAAAGAAAAAAGCTACCTATTATGGAATTGGAATGGCTTTGGATCGATTAGTAAGAGCTGTCATAGACAATGAAAATTCTATATTAACCGTTTCTACTTATTTAGAAAATCAATATGGTCAAAATGATATTTATATTGGAGTGCCAGCTATTATAAATCGAAATGGAGTAAGAGAATTAATAGAATTAAATTTAAATGATTATGAGCAAGAAAAGTTAGATCATAGTTGTAAACTAATAAAAGAAATGAGACAACAATCTATTGAAAAAATAATTGAAAGCAAATAAAAAAGTGTTTTAAAAATAAAACTCAAAAAACATAATACTTTACAAAAAAATTTTTTCTGATATAATAGTAATATAAAAATAGAAGGGAGGAAATTAAATTGAAAAAAGGAGTAAAAATTGCAATAATTGTAGGAATTATTATACTAATTGTTGTAGCAGCAGGAGGGTATTTATTTGTAAACGACATAACACAAAAAAGAAAAATTACTGAAGAATTTGCACAAATTGAAAAATTAACAAAGGAAGCTACTTTTGATATAGAAAAATTAAAGGAAAAGACAAGTACAGTAGTAACAAATGGAAAATATGCAACAGTAGAAAAAGCTGCTAAAAGTTATGCCTCTGATCTTTTTAGTACAGCCTATGAAATAAGAAAGTTATTAGAAGATGAAAAAATGGCACAACTTCTGACTACTAGCAACTATGAAAAAGATGGACCAGAATTTGTAGAAACCAAACAATATTTAGCAGATACTAAAAAACAATTAGAAGACAAAAAGGCGCAAATGTTATCTTATATACAAGAAGAAAAAATTAATTCTTACATAGAACAACAAAATGCAGACGCCTATTGTACCAATCTATATAAAGAATTTCTTGCACAAGACATAAAAATGACACAAACCCAAAAAGACGAATTAGAAAAATCAATCGACAAAGTAATTTCTATGTTAAACACCGAAGAAGAAGTAATCAACTTTTTAGTTACCAATAAAGGAAAATGGAAAGTACAAGGATCACAAATTTTATTTGACAGCAATGATTTAGTAACAACTTACAATGGATTTGTAACAAAATTAAGAATATTATAGGAAAAATTAGACATAATGATAAAGAGAGGTAAAAGATGAAAGATACAAAAATAGCTAAATCTGTTTTTTATATAGGAGTCGATGACAAAGATATTCGATTATTTGAAGCACAATATGAAGTACCAAAAGGAATGGCATACAATTCTTATTTAATAAAAGATGAAAAAAATGTTGTACTAGATACTGTAGATAAAAGAGTTACCAATATATGGTTAGAAAACTTAGAAAAAGCATTAGAAGGGGAAACAATCGATTATTTAGTGGTATCTCATTTAGAACCTGATCATGCTTATAATATTGGATTATTAGCCAAAAAATATCCAGATATGAAGATTGTCGGAAACACTATGACATTTAAAATGTTACCTAATTTCTTCGACTTAGACTTAACAAATAGAACCATAGAAGTAAAAGAAGCAGAGCAGTTAAATATTGGGCAACACACATTACAATTTTTTATGGCTCCTATGGTACATTGGCCAGAAGTAATGGTAACCTATGAAAAATCAGAAAAGATACTATTTTCCGCAGATGGATTTGGAAAATTTGGGGCAATAGAAAATAATGAAGAAGATTGGGACTGTGAAGCTCGTAGATACTATTTTGCAATTGTAGGAAAATATGGAGCACAAGTACAATCCTTATTAAAAAAGGCAAGTACATTAGACATAAAAATGATTTGTCCATTACATGGACCTATCTTAAAAGAAAACCTAGAGTA
>CASUIT010000081.1 GCA_949455995.1 uncultured Clostridia bacterium | reverse complement strand
GGGAATGCCAAGTATGGGAATTTATAGTTATGAGCTATACAAATTTTATGAAGTAGAAAATATTATACGAATTGGATCTTGTGGAGCTTATGATCCTAATTTGAAATTGTTTGATATTATTCTAACTCAAAAAGTTTTTAGTGAAGGAAATTTTGCTTTAACTTTAAATAATGATATCTGTCACATTGTTGAGGCAAATAAAAAATTAAATTCTATTATTTCTGATACAGCAAAAAAAACAAAATCATCTTTGGTATTAGGAAATACGATATGTACTGATGCTTTTGATTTATATATGACAAGTGTAGATGAATTTTTAACTAGAATTCCACCAAATTTTCAACCTATTGCTAGTGAAATGGAAGCTTTTTCCTTATTTTATGTTGCTAACATGTTTCATAAAAATGCTAGTTGTTTAATGAGTGTGGTTGACTCTTGTTATATTGATAAAGTAGCCACTCCAAAGGAAAGAGAAATTGGTTTAAATAATATGATTCAATTAGCTTTAGATGCTACTTTAAATATTTGATATTTTTCTAAATTTCTAAAAGCGAGATTCCTATCAATTCAATAATAGATGAATCTCGCTTATTTTATTTTTTTATTGCTAAAATTTTATATTTCATAATACCTGCTGGTGCTTTTACTTCTACTACATGGTTTTTCTTAGCTCCTAATAAGGCTACTCCTAATGGAGATTCATTTGAAATCTTATTTTCTTCTAAATTTACTTCTGTTGAACCAACAATGGTATACTCTATTTTTTCATCAAATTCCATATCTAATACTTTTACGATATTTCCTACTTGCACTGTTTCTGTGTCTATATCTTTTTCATCAATAATTTTTGCATGTCTTATTTTATTTTCTAATTCTGCTATTTTTACTTCATTTTCTGCTTGGGCAGTTTTTGCTTCATCGTATTCTGAGTTTTCTGATAAATCTCCAAATCCTAAGGCTACTTTTATTCTGTCTGCAATTTCTGCTCTTTTTTCCGTTCTTAAATAATTTAATTCTTTTTCTAAATTGTCATACCCTTCTTGTGTTAAAATAACCTCTTTTTCTTCCATGATCTATTCTCCTTTCAAATTTACTTTTATTATTTTTTATCTACTTTTCAAAAAAATCTTTTACTATATTATGGCAAAAAATGAAATTTGTCAAGCAAATCTCATTTTTATTTATTATTTTTTATAACTATTCACAAGCTACCTAAAATTAATGATGAAAATTAAGCAAATGTAAAATAATCAAGCTAGATTTAGAAATTCTAAAATAAAAATTTAATCTCTCATTAATTCTTTGGCTCCTTTCATGTAGTCCATTCCAGAAAATATAGTTGCTATTGTTTGCGTTATCATCATAATGGTTACTAATGTATTCAATAGAAACGAAAATCCACTAAGTGTTCCTGTAAAACATGTTCCAAAGCTATTCAAATCTATATATGCTAATATAATTGCTACCATTTGTGTTACTGTTTTTAATTTTCCCCAATTAGAAGCTGCAATTACGTTTCCTCCTTTTTCAACAGCTATTAGTCGATACCCAGAAACTAAAAATTCTCTTGCTAGAACAATAACTGGAATCCAAGAAGGAAGTTTTTCCATTTCTACTAGCAAAATCATTGCTGCTAAGACTAAAATTTTATCTGCTAAAGGGTCTAAGAATTTTCCAATTGTTGTTATTTGATTATTTTTTCTAGCTAAGTAACCATCTAATTTATCAGTTAGGGATGCTAATATAAAGATAAAATCTAATATCCAATATTCTATTGGTATCCCCAAAACTTCTCCTTTTATGTTAAAAAAAGGAACGATTACCATAACGGGAACTAAAATAATTCTAAATATCGTTAGTTTATTTGGCAAATTCATAACTTTTCCTTCCTAACAATAGTTATTTTAACATTTCTATTGCTTTTTGTAATTGTGTATCGTCTTTTTCTTCGACTAATAAAATATTTTTGACGGTATCTGGTAATTCTACTTTTTCATCTGGTTCAATTCCTTTTTTATTAATTTCTGTTTTATTTGGTGTTAAATATTTTTCAGATGTTATTTTTAAACCACTTCCATCTGGTAATGTTAATACTTGTTGTATGACACCTTTTCCATAGGTTTTGGTTCCTACTGTTTTGGCTTTTCCTAAATCTTTTAAGGCTCCTGCTAATATTTCTGATGAACTTGCTGTATTTTCATTAGTTAAAATAATAATTGGCATATTGATAATAGGTTCATTTTCTGATTTTTTTACTTCTTCTTTTTCATTTTTGTCTACTTCATATAATAATATTTTCCCTTTGTCTACAACATAATCTGCTATTTTTAATGCTTCTTCTACAATGCCTCCTCCATTATTTCTTAAATCTATAATTAATGATTTTATTCCTTGTTTTTGTAGTTCTTCATATTTTTGTTTAAAGTCTTTAGCAGTATCTTCATCAAAAGATGAAAATTCCATATAACCAATTTGATTACTTAAAACCTTACCTTCTACAGGATTTACTTTTATGCTTTCTCTTTTTAATTCAAAAGTCATATTTTCTGTTTTTCTTAATATTTCAATTGTTACATTGGTTCCTTCTTCTCCTTTTATTTTGGTAGAAGCAATAGACATTTCATCTGCTGTATAGGCTACCCCATCCACTGCTACGATTAAATCTCCTGGCAAAATACCTGCTTTTTCTGCAGGACTTCCTTTAATAGGTGTTAATACTTGTATTTTGTTGGCTTCTGTGTTTTTTGCCATATAAATTCCAATTCCTACAAAGTTTCCCATCGTATCTTCTAAGTATTCTTTCATGTCTTCTTTTGAAATATATTCTGTATAGGGATCGTCTAAACCTTCAATATATCCTTTAATAGCTCCTTCTCTTAATTTTTCTTCTTCTATTTCTCCTAAATAATATTTATCGATAATAGCTTTATATTTATTGAGCGTATTTTCTATATCAGAATGGGAAGATGTTTTTGTAAAAATAGTATCACCAATTGTTTTTTGACTAGTAAAATATTGGTACATTCCTATCGATGTACATAAAAATGTAATAAATGCAACTAAAACCGTTAGCATTACAATTTTATATATTTTTATTTTTTTGTTTTCTTCCATTTAGTTGACCTCCCTATGAGTTCTTGTTATTTTAGTATATGTAATTTATTGGATTTCATGACTATGGTAAAAATCCCTTTGGATTTACTCTGTTTGAATATAGTCCTGGACTACGTCTTACTTCAAAATGTAAGTGTGGTCCTGATGAATTCCCTGTTGTTCCAACACTCATAATTTGCTGTCCTTGTTTTACAGTTTGTCCTTCTGCTACTCTTCTAGATCCATCTTGTCCATGGGCATATAGTGTATATAATCCATTATAATGTGCAATAATAATATAATTTCCATAACTTCCATTTAATCTTTCTGATGTTACTACATATCCATCTGCTACTGCATAAATTGGTTGCCCATTGATTCCTGTACTTCCAAAGTCTACTGCTCCATGATAACTTCCACTTGAGTAATATAATCCTGTTGTTATGTTAGTATATCCAGATGGTACTGGATAGATAAATCCAGAAGAACTTACATTTCCTCCTCCTGTTGTTGGAGCTTTTGAACTAGAATTTCCAGAATTATTTTTATTATTTTCTTCTTGTCTTTTTCTCTCCTCTTCTTGTTTTTTTCTAGCTGCTTCAATAGCTGCTTGTTGTTCTTTTATTTTGGTATCTATGGATTTATTGGCTTGATTCAATTCTTCAATTCTTTCTTGTAATTTTTGTTCATCTTCAGACAATTTTGCTACTTGTTGATTTTTTTCTTCTTTTGCTGTTTGTAATTGCTTGGTTACACTTTGTTTATTGGTTTTTGAAGTAGCTAGTTCTTGCTTATTTCCTTCTAATTCTTTTTTAGCTTTTTCTATACTTTGTTTTTGTTGTTCTATTTTTTCTAATAATTCAGTATCGTTATTGGCTATTTCTGTTACTAAATAATAATTTGAAATTAAGTCAATGATACTTTCTGAAGATAATAAAAAATCTAAATAAGAAGTTTCTCCTGCTTCATAGGTTGCTACTAATCTAGCATTTAATAATTCTTCTTGTTGGGTATAGTCTTCTTGTGCTTTTTGTAATTCTTTTTCTGATTGTGTTATTTTACCATTTAATTCTGATATTTGACTATTTAATGTTTCGATTTGAGCTTCATAGTCTGCTATTTGTGTGGTTAAATCTTCTACTTGTTTTACTGTTTGGTTTTTTTGCTCTTGTACTTCCCCTAATTCAGATGTTGCTTCATTTATTTGTTTGTTATTTTCATTTTGTTTATTTTTTAATTCAGATGTAGAATCTTCTGCCATTACACATCTATTTGTTTGTAATAACATTACTATTATCATAAATATTCCTACTATTTTTAAGATTATTGTTTTCATAAGTTCCTCCTATTTTTCTTTAATTGGTTGTATTTTGCTGTGTTTCATTGGTTGTAGTATTGGTTTCATTTTGTTTTTGTGTAGTTGGTACAATACCATTTGTGATATATGGCATTGGATCTGTAACAACACCATTTAATCTAACTTCAAAATGAGCATGTGGTCCTGTTGAATATCCTGTGGAACCTACCTTTAATACTACTGTTTCTCCTCTTTTTACCGTTTCTCCTACTTGTACCATAATTTCAGATCCATGTGCATATAGAGTAGAAACTCCGCCTCCATGATCGATAATAACCATATTTCCATAAGCTCCATTGTATCCTGCTTTTGTAACGATTCCATCATTGGCTGCTACAAAGTTGGCTCCTAGTGGTGCACTTACATCTACTCCTGTGTGTAATTTATATACTCCAGTAATGGGATGTACTCTCATTCCATATTTAGATGTAATTCTGGTATATCCTGGAATTGGCCATGCCAATTCTCCTCCTATATATTGTGTATCAATTCCTTGCATGGCTAATTGCAATATTTCTTTGTTTACTTCTTCAAATCTTTTATTATATTCGTCAATTTGTGCTTGTATGTCTTTTTCTTTATCTGATAATTTAGCAAGATAGTTTTCTCTCATTGTTTTGGTATTTTCTAATATTTTTGCTGTTTTGATTTGGTTTTGTTTTATGGTTGCATATTCTTCTTTTTGATGATCTAATTTCTCTTTGGTTAATTCAATTTCCTCTTTTTTGGCTTTCATCTCTTCCATTAGTTGTGTATCATAACTTGCAAGTTCTGTTACTAGAAAATAATTTGATAAGAAATCAGAGATACTTCTAGAACTTAAAATTACATCTAAATACTGTGTATCACTAGTTTCATAAATAGCTACTAATCTTACTTCTAATATTTCTTTTTGCTTTTCATATTTTTCTTGTGCTATTTTTAATTTTTCTTCTACTTCATCTATGGTTGTTTGTAATTGTACTATTTTAGTATTTAATTCATCTAATTCATTTTGTACATTTTCAATCCTTTCGTCTAGTTTTTGCACTTGTTGTAAATTTTGTGTTAAATCATCTTGTACTTCTTCTAATTGTCCTGTTGCTTCATTTAATTGGTTTTTTAATTCTTCTTGCTCTGTTTGTAAGTCTGTTATTTCTTCTGCTCTTACATAAGATACTATACTTAAACTACAAATTATAAAAGTTAATACAATACATAAAATTTTACGCATAATTTCTCCTTTATACTTTTAAATATTTTCTCATAGAAATTACACTTCCGAATGGCTCCTATTCCAATTCCTAGTAACATATATACAAATATAATAGAACTAAACATATCTCCAAATGTTACTAAACTCATGTTAATACGTTGCATGAATGGGTTATTTACTAATTCCTTTGCTAAAACATTGTATGCCATTCCTACTAGTGCAATTGATATGGCACTGGCAACAATACCTATTATCATACCTTCTACTATAAATGGCCATCTAATAAATCCATTGGTTGCTCCTACATATTTCATGATGGAAATTTCTTTTCTTCTTGCATGTACAGTAAGTTTTATGGTATTGGCTATAATGAAGACTGATATAATGATTAATAATATTAGTATAACTCCTGTTATAATTTTAATTCCATTTGCTAAATTAATTAAAGTAGTAACTGTTTCATCTTTACTAGTTATTTTTTTGATATGTTCCATTTTTAATATCTGGTCTTGTACTTCTTTGCTTTTATTTAAATCGGTTAGTGTTACAATATAAGATGCTGGAAAAATATTATTTTCTTCATATCCTGCTAGTAAATCTTTTTTGTCTCCAAATTTTTCTTTCATTTGATTTAATGCGGTGTCTTTTGATACAAATTCTGTTGTACTAATTCCATCTAAAGCTCTTAATTTTTCTCCTATTTCATTTATTTGCTCTTGTGTTGTTTCGTCTTCAATAAATACTTGTATTCCTTGTGCTGATTCAATTTCTGCTACAAAGTGATTGATGTTTTCTGTTAGGATTAAAAAAATTCCAAAAATGATCATGGTTGCACACATTATCATAAGAGATGCACCTGTTGATTTTTTGTTCTTTAATACATTTCCAAATCCTTCTCCTATTAAATATCCAAATCTGTTATATTTCACAATCATACCTACCTTTTTTATCATCTTTTATAATTTGCCCTTTGTGTATATGAATAACTCTTTTTTTCATTTTATCTACAATGTCTTTTGCATGTGTTGCTACGACTACTGTTGTTCCTCTCATGTTTATGTCATTTAATAAATTCATAATATCCCATGCAGTATCTGGGTCTAAGTTTCCTGTTGGCTCATCTGCAATTAACATAGAGGGATTGTTTACTAATGCTCTTGCTAGGGCAACTCTTTGTTGTTCTCCTCCTGATAATTCATTTGGATACATTTTTGCTTTTCCACTTAATCCAACTAGTGATAAAACCATTGGCACTTGCCTTCTAATATGCTTTGGTGTTGCTCTTACAATATACATGGCATAGGCTACATTATCATATACTGTTTTGTCTGGTAAAAGTCTAAAATCTTGGAACACTACCCCCATACTTCTTCTTAAATATGG
>CASUIT010000080.1 GCA_949455995.1 uncultured Clostridia bacterium | reverse complement strand
AAAACTTCCTCCTTTGTCTTTCTCTTTTGAAAATTATATCGATTATTCTTTGTTTAGACAATAAAAAAGGACATATTTATTGTTTGCTTTTTTACATAATTCCTTATTACCCAACAATTTTTTATTAAGGCAATACTATTTTTCATGAATTTTTCCTATAAGGTGGATTTCTTTGAGAAATTTAATTTCTTGAATTAAGATTTATGTAAATTTGTGATTTCTAGATAAAAAAATATATTGTAAACCTATTTACATTTTTCTTCATTTTTAATATAATATAAGATATCATATTAATACAAAAGAAACGGAGAGAATTTTTATGAAAAAAGAATATAATAAAGGAATTACTTTAATTGCTCTAGTAATAACAATCATAATTTTATTAATTTTATCTAGTATTATAATAGCAACCTTAACAGGAGAAAATGGACTTTTAAAAAAAGCTACTGATGCAATGAACCAAACAAAAAAACAGCAATACTTAGAAGAAATAAAATTAGAAATCATGGAAGAACAAATGCAAAGAAAAGAAATAAAAAAAGAAGAAGCCTTTATAAGAAGTATTTATGATAGACTAATGGGCAATGCTCAAAAAGAGAAAAAAACTTGGATCCATCATGCTACCATGTATAATGAAGAATATGTAACACAAACTAATGATAATGATAATACATTATTAGTTGTAGAAACAATAGAAGGATATGAGATTTTTATCCATGTTGATAATGAAAAGTTAAATACAAGTATAGAAGAAATTTATGAAATAGAACAAAACTATCCTGTAATTTTTGATGCAAATACTGGAACAGGTTATATGGATACCTATGACATACGTGCAGGAGGTTTATGTACCTTACCAACTAATAAGTTTAGTAAGGAAAATTATAGTTTTGTTGGTTGGTGTCAAGATCCAGAAGGAAACGGAAAAATTTATACAGAAGGAAGTAAAATTAAAATAACACAACAAACTACTATATATGCCATATGGAAGGAAATTGAGTTAATAACAATAACATTTAATGCTAATGGTGGTAATGGAACCATGGAACCTTTAAAAGTTACCCCAAATACTAAAAAAATATTACCTGCCAATACATTTTCTAAGTCTGGATATTCCTTTTCAAAATGGAATACCAAACCAGATGGCACAGGAACAACCTATTTAAATAATTCTGAAATTACTACTGAAAATACAGATATCACATTATATGCTTTATGGACTATACCATTATACATCTATAATAACGGCTCTATTTCTAGCTATCCAATGGTAAGTAAATCCTATAGCTCTCCTATTATTTCTCTAGGTACTAATACTATTTCTTATAATTCTGGTACAAATAGTTATTTATATTGTTCAACTGTTATACCAAATGCTTATAATACTTTGCATGTTAGCATAAAAGCTACTGCATCTTTAGCAAGTTGGGCTGCATGTAGAGTTGGTGTTAGACCTACTTATGGTTCAGATGGAACTTCAAGTTTCTCAAGTTGGTTTATTCCAACAGATTGGTATGCAACAGGAATGGCAGCTAGTCCTAGTCAAGCAAATGATAGTACTTATAGAGATTATACACTTAGTTTAACAGGTATTAATGCATCTTCTTATTACTTTTTCTTACATACAGCAGGAATGAACTGGTCGATTAACAAAATTTGGTTTGAATAAAATGATTAATAACAATTTTCATAAAAATGTACAAAAAAATCCTTCCTTGATAAAATAAAAAATATCAAGAAAGGATTTTTTATTTAGAAGCAATATAGTAACCTACTCCCCTTTTGGTAATTAATATTTTAGGCATTGAGGTATCTTTTTCTATCTTTTCTCTAATTCTTCTAACAGTTACATCAACTGTTCTGATATCTCCATAATATTCATATCCCCATACTTTTTCTAATAAAGTTTCTCTGGTTACTACTTGTTCTGGTTGAGATGCTAAAAATTTTAATACTTCAAATTCTCTTAATGTCAAATCTATGATTTCTCCTCTAACTTTGACTTCAAATTTATCTAAATCTAATTCTAATTCTCCTACTATTATTTTGCTTTCTTTCTTCTTTTCTTCTGTAGAGGAATCCATTAATTTGTCATTAGAAACTGCTTCTACTTTCCTTAAGTTCGCTTTTACTCTAGCTACTAATTCTCTTATACTAAATGGTTTGGTTATATAATCATCGGCTCCTAATTCTAGTCCCAAAATTTTATCAATTTCTCCGTCTTTTGCTGTTAAAATTAAAATGGGAACATTTAAAGAATTTTTGATCCTTTTACATACTGATAATCCGTCTAATTTTGGAAGCATAATGTCTAGTAAAATTAAATCTGGTTTTTTTTCTAATGCAATATTAATAGCTGTGGTTCCGTCTGATGCTTCAATAGTTTTATATCCTTCTCTTTCTAAGTTGCAGACTAATATGTCTCTAATGGATGGTTCATCATCCACTACTAAAATTGTTTTGGTTGTTTTTTCTATCTCTTCTTCCACAAAATTTCCGCCTTTCTAATTATAGCTTATTTTATAGTTTATTTATATCATAATTGAAATCATTATACAAGGTTTTTTTTAATTTAAATAATCTTTCCTCCTCCTAAAACGATTCCATCTTCATCATAAAATACAATAGATTGTCCTGGGGTAATGGCTCTTTGTTTGGTAACAAATAAAACTCTATACTTTCCCTTTTCTTCTGGGTATATTGTTGCTTTGGTTTCATTGGCTCGATATCTTATTTTGGCTTTGCATTTAATTGGTTTTTCTAATTTATCAAATACAATCCAATTTATTTCTTTTGCATATAATTCTTTACAATATAATTCTTTTTGTGTTCCAACGATTACTTCATTTTTCTTCTTGTTTAGTTTTAATACATATAATGGTTCTTGATAAGATATCTTTAAACCTTTTCTTTGTCCTATAGTATAATGAATAAGACCTAAATGTTTACCTAAAATTTTTCCATTTTTTAACGTAATATTTCCACTTTTATTTCGGTAGTTTCCATATTCCTTTAAAAAATTTTGATAATCATGATCTGGAATAAAACAAATTTCTTGACTGTCTTTTTTCTTTGCTACTGTAAGTCCGTTTTCTTGTGCTATTTTTCTAATTTCTTCTTTATTCTCATAATTTTGCAATGGAAAAATTATATGTTCTAACTCTTCTTTTGGAATGGTATATAAAAAATAAGTTTGATCTTTTTTTTCTTCTTTTGATTTTTTTAATACATATTGTTGATATTTCGATGAAAATTCAATACTAGCATAATGCCCTGTTGCAATATAATTACATTCTAATTCTTTTGCCTTTTTATAGAATACACCAAATTTCAAAAATTTATTACATTCAATACATGGATTTGGTGTTCTGGCTTCTTCATATTCATTGATAAAATTATCAATTACTTTTTCTTTAAACTCTTTTTTACAATTTATTGTATGGTGAGTAATTCCTAATTGTCTACAAACCCTTTTGGCATCCTCTACTGCTTGATTTGCACAACTAGAATCTTCTGTTTGTGTTTCCCACAATTTCATAGTACATCCAATTACTTCATAGCCTTGTTTTTGTAGCAAAATTGCAGATACCGAACTGTCTACTCCTCCACTCATTCCTAATAAAACCTTTTTTTTCATTTCTATTTTCCTACTTTTTTTCTCCCATTAATTTTTCCTTTGCCTCTTGTAACGCAATCGAAAGTTGGTCTGGACATGAAGTACCTCTGTATCCACATGGAATTCCCTTTAACCTTTGAATAGCTTCATCAATTTTCATTCCTTGAATTAAATTAGAAACACCTATCGTATTTCCTGCACATCCCCCTACTATTGTTACTTTTTTAATAATATCTCCCTCTAATTCTATTATCATTTCTTGCGAGCATACCCTGTTGCTCGGTACATATCTATATTCCATTTTTTCTCCTTTCTCTTTGAGACAATAGGGACAGGTCTTTTTGTCTCATTTTTATATTTATTCTTAAATTTTAATTTTGAGACAAAAAGACCTGTCCCCCTTGTCTCATTTTTTCAATTCGATGTGTACATCTTCTAGTTGTTGTTTTGATACAATAGACGGTGCACGCATTAGTAAATCTCTTGCTTTTTTGTTCTTTGGAAATGCTATGATTTCTCTTATGTTTTGAGAATTTGCAATTAACATAACCATTCTATCTACTCCTGCTGCCGCTCCTGCATGTGGTGGTGTTCCATATTGAAAGGCATTGTATAGTGCTCCAAATCTGTTTTTTACATCTTCTTCAGAATATCCTGCTATTTCAAATGCTTTTATCATAATTTCTGGATTGTGGTTTCTAACAGCTCCTGATGCCATTTCATATCCATTACATACTAAATCATATTGATAGGCAAGTATTTCTAATGGTTCTTTTTCCTCTAAAGCTTTCATGCCTCCTTGTGGCATAGAAAATGGATTATGACTAAAATCTATGGTTCCCTCTTCTGATAATTCATACATTGGAAAGTCTACGATAAAACAAAATTTATATACTTCTTTTTCTATTAAATCTAGTTGTTTTCCTAGTTCAATTCTTATTAGTCCTGCAATTTTTTGTGCTTTTTCTAATTCGTCTGCAATAAAAAATAGACTGTCATTATTTTTTACTTTATATTTTGTTTCTAATTTTTGTTTCATTTCTGGTGTAATAAATTTAGAAATTCCTCCTGTTACTTCTCCTGTTTGCTCCCATTTTACCCATGCTAAGCCTTTTGCTCCTACTTCTTTTGTGGTTGCAAATTCTACCATTTTATCAAAGAATTTTCTTCCTTGTACTGCTCCATTTGGCACTATAATAGCTTTTATTGTTTTCTCTTTGAAGGCATTAAATTCTGAATTTACAAATACCTCTGTTACATCTTGAATAATTAATGGATTTCTTAAGTCTGGTTTATCTGTCCCATATTTTTCCATTGCTTCTTTGTATGGAATTTTTACAAAAGGTCCTTGTTCTACTTTCCATTTCGTAAATTTTTTAAAAATATCTGGAATAACCATTTCTATTACTTTAAAAACATCTTCTTGTGTTGCAAAGCTCATCTCAAAGTCTAATTGGTAAAATTCTCCTGGTGCTCTATCCGCTCTTGGATCCTCGTCTCGAAAACATGGTGCAATTTGATAATATTTATTAAATCCTGCTACCATTAATAGTTGCTTAAATTGTTGCGGTGCTTGTGGCAATGCATAAAATTCTCCTGGATTTAACCTACTTGGTACTAAATAATCTCTGGCTCCTTCTGGAGAAGAATTTGCTAAAATAGGTGTTTGAATTTCTGTAAATTCTAATTCATCCATCTTATCCCTTAATGCTTTTAAGATTTTGGCTCGTAGCAAAATATTATGATGTAAGTGTTCATTTCTTAAATCTAAAAATCGATATTCTAATCTTAAATCTTCTCTTACTTCTTGATTCGTATTAATTTCAAATGGCAATATATTTTTGCATTTTCCCAATACTTCTATTTTTTTTGCTATTACCTCAATTTCTCCTGTTGAAATCTTAGGATTTTTGTTTGCTCTTTCCACAACTTCTCCGCAAAATATGGATACAACTTTCGGTGTTTAATTGCTTTGCCTGCTCTTGCAATTCTTCATGAATAACAATTTGTGTAATTCCAAATTCATCTCTTAAGTCGATGAAAATCATCCCACCTAAGTTTCTAATTTTTTGTATCCACCCGCTAAGTTCTACTGTTTCTCCTTTATTCATTTGCTTTAACTCTCCACATGTTCTTGTTCTATACATTTTGTTTCCTCCATATTATTGGTATCAAAAAAGTTAAATTTTCTAATAGTTTCTTGCTTTTATATTGTACTAAAAAAATCATAAAATAGCAAGGTTTATTAAATTTTTTTGAGTTTCACTTTTTTGTAAGTGCAAAATCTCCTATTTTATTGATTGCTTCAATCGCCATCAAAAAGCTTGTTTGTTCGCTTATAAATGTTTCAAAAACAGGAGATTTTGTACTTACAAAGGATCAAAACTTATATTATTAAAAAGTTGTATTTTTTTTTGTTTCATGCTATGATAATTATAAAAGATATAAAGGAGAATATCATGGCTTACGAATTTAATTTTTATGATAAAACAAATTTAAAATCTTATAATTTAAACGAAAGTATGAGATATCAATTAAATATGCTTGATACATTAGATGTCTTTACAAGAAAACATTGTGAAAACGTCGCTAACTTAACTTGTAGACTTTGTGAATATCTACATTGTAATAAAAATTTTACTCAATATTGTACTATTTGTGCATATTTACATGATATTGGAAAACAATTTATTCCTCCAGCAGTTTTACAAAAACCTGGGAAATTAACAGATGAAGAATATGAAACTATGAAAACACATACTACTTTAGGATACCAATTATGTATGAAAGATCCAAAATTAAAACCCTATATAGCAGGTCCTTTGTATCACCATGAAGCCCTAAATGGTAGTGGATATCCACAAGGATTAACTAAAAAAGATATCCCCTATGAAGGACAAATTATTCGTGTTGCTGATGAATATGATGCTATTGTTAGTAAAAGACAATATAAATCACATATTGGAATTTCTGACACATTAAAAATACTAATTGAAAATGCTACTCCAAATGGAAGTGGTAAAGAGCCAAACCTTGGAAAAAATAATCCTCTAATTGTAAAAGCATTATTTAAAGTTGTTATTAGTAATATTGAATATGAAATTTCTTCTATTATTGGCTATGTTGAAGAATTAGAAAGTGAATTAAAAAGATTTGGACAAATATTAAAATATAAAGAAAAAATGGAAAAAGCCAAAAAGGAAAAAGATAAAAATTACTATATGGAAGGTATGAAAATATTATTTAAGAATAATGAAACAATGGATAATTATTTATCTATTTATGAAGAATATCAAAATGCTTATAAAACTAGAAAAGCTATTATCGATAATCTTTATAATGAAATTAAAATTATAAAAAAATTAAAAGTATAATCTTTCTTTAAGAAATTTATCTGTAGCTTCATACTTGCTATGAGATTCTTCTATACAGTATTTAACTATTTCTAAT
>CASUIT010000079.1 GCA_949455995.1 uncultured Clostridia bacterium | reverse complement strand
TACCCTTGATACATTGAAAATCCTAATTCATTGAATCCCTTTTGTGTTTCTGGATCTAATGCTGCCCCACCTGCTACTAATAATTTTAGTTTTCCTCCTAAATTTTCATGTATTTCTCTAAATAATTTTTTTCTAATATCTATTCCTATTTTTAATAAGACCTGACTTATTTTTATTCCTTTTTTTACGGTTTCTAATTTGCCCTTTTTTTCGATCGATTTTAGTACTTTCTTGTACATATTTTCAAAAAGAATCGGAACAGAAACAACTGTTGTTATTTGAAATTCTTTCATGTTTTCTGCTATATGTCGTATTCCTTCACAAAAAACAATACAAGACCCCTTTGAAATGGGATATAAAAAGCCTGTGGTACATTCAAAGGTATGATGTAATGGTAAAAATGATAAAAATTTATCATTTTCGTCTACTTTTATGGTAGAGGCAATGTCAAATATATTACTACATACATTTTTATGAGATAACATGACCACTTTTGACATTGCAGTAGTTCCTGAAGTGAATAACATAATTGCCATTTCTTCATTGTTTATTTTTGCTTCTATAAATTTTTTGTTTCCTTCTTCTATTAATTTTTTTCCCTTTTTTATAAATTCTTCTTGTGAATAGACTTCTTTTGTTTGCTTTTTTAAATCCATTATTATAAAATATTTTACTTTCGTGTTGTTTTTCTTTTTTATTTCTTCCATAATTTCATCATATTTACTAGAATAAAAAATAGCTTCTACCTCTGAACGTTTGATCAAATGTTCTATCTCATTTGCTGGTAAAGCTCTATCAAGAGGAACTACAATTCCAACTCCCGTTACTATTGCTAAATAGGCAACTTCCCATTCGTATCTATTTTCAGATATGATGGCAATTCGCTTTCCTTTTAATCCTATATCTATTAAAGCAGTTCCTAATTCTCTAATTTCTTCTCTAAAATCTTTATGTGTTATTTCTTTAAATTCTCCAAATTTTTGCGTTTTAAATTGATAAGCTGGTCTATTTCCATAGATTTCTTCTGTTTTTTCTAGCATTTCTTTTAGGTTCTCATATTTGGGCACTTTATGAATTGGTTTTCTCATTTTACTTTCAACCCTTCTATTACTGTATTTTCAAATTCTTTGTATAGTTTCATCATGTCTATGTTTTGTTTTCCTGTTGTTTTATACACTAAACTAGAACAAATTAAACCATATATTTCAGATGCTATTACTTGTGGATTTCCTTTTTTAATTTGTCCTACTTCAATCCCTTCTTTTACTATATTCTCTATCTTCCTAATATATTCTAGTATTTGTTTTCGACACTTTTGATTTCTAGTTTCATGCCCCCAAAATTGGCTTAATAAAATCGTAATTAAATCTTCATATTTTATTACAATTTTTATTTGTATTAATACAATCGCTTTCATTTTATCGATGTAATTTGTAAATTTGGCTGTTTTTATATCGATACTATTTTGTAATAATTTCATTCCTTCTTCTATTAAAAAGTTGAAAATTTCTTCTTTACTTGAAAAATGATAATATAGTGTTCCTTTTGCAACTCCTACTGTTGCTGTTATTTCTTCAATACTGGTTGCATCATAGCCTTTTTCAGCAAATAGTTTCATTGATGTTTCAAATATTTTTCTTTTGGTTTTGTTCATATTTTTAACATCCTTCCTAAATTTATTATTTTCATTATATCGTTTATTCTTTTTTTTGGCAATAGTTTTTCTCGTTTTTGGACAACTCATTCGATAAGGGGTAATTTGGCATAGGCACAAACTTCCCTTTGAGGTATTAATAGAACAATAGTAGCATGATTAAAATTCTATAACCTTTTAGATCGTATTTCGTGCCACGTCTGTTGTTCGTTTGCAAAGTTCATTACAATTATTTTTAAGAAATTTATTTTTTTTCTTTACTTTTTTTTATAACTAATATAAAATAACATTAAATTGGATATACTAAGAAAAAAATTTTGGAGGAAACAAATGAAAAACAAAAATGAATTAAACTACAAAGAATTAAAAATGACTTGCAATCCAAATTTATTTAAATTTAATACGACAGAAGAATTAGAACCAATTCAATCTGGAATTGGGCAAGACCGAGGAATTAAAGCATTAGAATTTGGACTACAAGTTGATGTAAAAGGTTACAACCTATATTTAGAAGGACCAAGTGGAGTTGGAAAAACCATGTATACCAAAAATTATTTAGACAAAATTGCCACTAAAAAGAAAACCCCACCTGATTGGTGCTATATCTATAATTTTGATAATCCCAATGAACCAATTGCTGTTTCTTTAACTGCTGGTCAAGGCAAAGAATTTAAAGAATCCATGGATGGATTTATCAAAGAAATTCGAAAAGACATAAAAAAAACCTTTAATAATGATGATTTTGAAAAAGAAAAAGCATTAATCAAACAAGAATTTGAAGTAAAACGTTCTGCTTTATTAGACCAATTAAATGAAAATGCTTCTAAATATAATTTTCAAGTAAAAAGTGCACAAAATGGAATTTATATGATGCCAGTTGTTGATGGGAAAACAATTGAAGAAGAAGAATTTGAAAAATTAGATCAGCAAACCAAACAAGAATATGAAGAAAAATCCATTATTGTACAAGAACAAATCATGGAAGCTATTAATAAAATAAAAGAAATTGAACGTCAATCTGACAAAAAAATTTCTGAATGGCAATCCAATGTTGCCTTACTTACCGTTAATGCCCACATTAACTTTTTAAAATCAAAATATAAAAGAAACAAAAAAATTAACAAGTTTTTAACAGATGTCAAACAAGACGTTCTAAAAAACATTCCTATCTTTTTAGAAGATGAGAATAATCAACAACCTCAACCACAACAAGGGCCTAATATGAAAAAGTCAGATCCTTGTTTAAATTATCGTGTTAATTTATTTATTGACAATTCAACTCGTGAAGGTGTTCCTGTTATTATGGATTCCAATTACTCTTACCATAATATTTTTGGCTCTTTAGAATATGAAAATTATTATGGATCTTTAAAAACAGACCATACCATGTTAAAACCTGGTCTTATGCAACGTGCCAACGGTGGTTACATTATTTTTCAAGCAAAAGACTTATTAAATAATGGTATGTGTTATGAAGCATTAAAAAAAGCTTTAAGAGTAAAAGAATTAAGTATTGAAAATACAGCAGATCAACGTTCTTCTATGGTATTGATTTCTTTGAAACCAGAACCAATTCCTTTAAATTTAAAAGTCATCTTAATTGGAAATGCCAATATTTATCAAACCCTTTTAGCCATGGATTCTGATTTTAAAAAACTATTCAAAATCAAAGTAGAATTTGAAGAAGATGCTTCCATCAATACAGAAAATCTATACAAACTATCACAAATAGTTCATGGTTTTTGTGAAAATGAAGGATTACCTCATCTTGATAAATCTGGTATGGCTCGCTTAGTAGAATATGCTTCTAAATTAGCAGGAAGTCATCATAAAATTTCTACCCGATTTGACGATTTAATACAAATAATTGGAGAAGCTGCTACTTGGGCAAAAATCTCTAAATCGAAAGTAGTAAATGCACAATTTATCGATAAAGCTCTATCCGAACGAATTGAAAGAATCAAAAAATATGATACAAAATATTTAGAAATGATTAAAGAAAATACACTTTTAATTAACACTTCAGGTTTTGCAGTTGGTGAATTAAATGGATTAACCGTAATGACAATTGGAGATTATACCTTTGGAAAACCTGCTAAAATCACAGTCAATACGTATACTGGAAAAAATGGTATCGTAAATATCGAAAGAGAAGTAGAAATTTCTGGACCTTCTCACTCAAAAGGAGTTTTAATTTTAACAGGTTATTTAGGCGAAATGTTTGCACAAGACATTCCTTTATGTTTAACAGCAAGTATTTGTTTTGAACAATTATATAATGGAGTAGATGGTGACAGTGCCTCTAGTACAGAACTATATGGATTATTATCAAGCCTATCTGGTATCCCTATTAACCAATCTATTGCTGTTACTGGATCTGTCAATCAAAAAGGTCAAATTCAACCAATTGGAGGAGTCAATGAAAAAATCGAAGGTTTTTTCCAAATCTGTAAAATGAGAGGCTTAGACGGATCTCACGGTGTTATGATACCTGTACAAAATGTTGACAACTTACAACTATCTGACGAAATCATAGACGCCGTAAAAAACAAAAACTTTCATATTTATTCTGTAGCTACCATTGAAGAAGGGATCGAAGTACTAACTGGCGTTCCAGCTGGTAAAAAAGATCGCAATGGTCATTTTCCAGCAGGTACCATCAATTATCTAGTACATGAAAAATTAAAAAACTACGCTAAAATAAGTGAAAAATAAGAAAAAAAGGCACTCTTTGTGCCTTTTTTTAGGTCAAATACCATGTAATGTGACAAAAAGGGACGCCCCTTTTGTCACATTGTTATAAAATAAAAAAATTTTTCTTGACATCAAGTTCATTTAGGCATATACTAAAAACACAATATGTAAATTTAAAAGGAGGCTATCAAGTATATGAGTAATTTAATAGAAATTAGATGGCATGGTAGAGGTGGGCAAGGTGCTAAAACAGCTTCTTTATTGCTTGCTGATGCTGCATTTAATACAGGCAAATTTATTCAAGGTTTTCCAGAGTATGGTCCTGAAAGAATGGGTGCTCCTATTACTGCTTATAATCGTATTAGTAGTTCCCCTATTACTATTCATAGTAATATTTATGAACCAGATTATGTGGTTGTGGTAGATGATACGCTTTTGGATTGTGTTGATGTTACAGCAGGTTTAAAAGAAACAGGTTCTATTATTATTAATACAACTAAGTCTGCAGAGGTTTTAAAGAGTTCTTTGAAGGGCTTTCAAGGTAGTGTTTATACGATTGATGCTAGAAAAATATCAGAGGAAGCTTTAGGAAAGTATTTTCCAAATACACCTATGCTTGCTGCTATTGTTAAGGTAAGTGGTATTATGACAGATGAAGCTTTATTAGAAGATATGAAAGGTTCCTTTCAACATAAGTTTGCTAAAAAACCAGAAGTAATTGAAGGTAATATGAAAGCTTTAGAATTGGCTTTAAAGGAGGTTAAAAAAATATGACAAAAATCAATAACCAAACTCCTATGGAGAAGCTAACTCCAGGTGGTGATATTTATACCGCTGGAAATGCAAAAGAATTTAAAACAGGTGACTGGCGAAGCGTTCGTCCTGTTTTCTTAGCAGATACTTGTAAACAATGTGGATTATGTTTTCCTGTTTGTCCAGAAAATGCCATTCCTGTTAATCAAGATATGAAAAGAGAAGATTTCAATTTTGATTATTGCAAAGGATGTGGTGTATGTGCTAAGGTATGCCCATTTCATGCTATTGAAATGAAAGAAGAAAATTAAAAAAGAAAGGAATGAATAAAAATATATGAGTATAAGAGAAAGATTAAGTGGTAATGAAGCAGCTGCAACTGCCATGAAACAAATTAATCCAGATGTTGTAGCAGCTTTTCCTATTACTCCTTCTACTGAAATTCCACAATATTTTTCCACTTTTGTGGCAAATGGAACGGTTGATACTGAATTTGTTGCTGTAGAAAGCGAACATAGTGCTATGTCTGCTTGTATTGGAGCAGAGGCTGCTGGCTCAAGAGCTATGACTGCAACTTCTGCAAATGGTTTATCCTTGATGTGGGAAATGATTTATATTGCTTCTAGCTTAAGATTACCTATTGTTTTGTCTTTAGTAAATAGAGCAGTATCTGGACCTTTAAATATTCATTGTGATCATTCTGATGCAATGGGAGTACGAGATGCTGGTTGGATTATGCTATTTTCAGAAACAAATCAAGAAGCCTATGACAATACTTTAATGGCTCATCGAATTGCTGAACACGAAAACGTCATGCTACCACTTATGGTTTGTCAAGATGGTTTTATCACTTCTCATGCCATTGAAAATATTGAACTAGTAGAAGATGAAAAAGTAAAAGAATTTGTTGGAACTTACCAACCAAAACATTATTTATTAAATAGTAAAGAACCTATTGCTGTTGGTCCTTTAGATTTACAAAGTTATCTTTTTGAACACAAAGCCCAACAATCTATTGCTATGAAAAATGCCAAACAAGTCATTTTAGATGTCGCAAAAGACTTTGAAAAAATGACTGGTCGAAGTTATGGTTTATTTGAAGAATATAAATTAGAAGATGCCGAAATTGCTATCATTTGTATGAATTCCACTGCTGGAACTACAAAATTTGTTGTAGACAATTTAAGAGACAAAGGGATCCAAGCAGGTCTTTTAAAAATTCGTGTTTTTAGGCCTTTTCCAGCAGATGAAATAGCAAAAGCTTTATCTGGCATAAAAGCTATGGCAATCTTAGACAGAGCCGATTCCTTAAACGCATGTGGTGGTGCTTTATTTCAAGATGTGACATCTGCTATGTATGTAAACAATATTCATGTACCAGCGGTTAATTATATTTATGGCATTGGTGGTAGAGATACCAAAACAGATGACATTGAATCCGTTTATACTGACTTACTAGAAATCATAAAAACAAATAAAATCGATTCTCCTTATCGTTATTTAGGACTAAGAAAGGAAGGTGAAAACTAATGGCTTATAATTTAAAGGAAGTAGTTGCCAATAAACCTTCAAGATTCACATCAGGGCATAGAATGTGTGCTGGATGTGGTGCACCACCTGTAGCAAGACATATTATGAGAGCTTTAAAACCAGAAGATCATGCTGTTGTTGCTGGTGCTACTGGATGTATGGAAGTTTCTACCTTTATTTATCCTTATACAGCTTGGACAGATTCTTTTATTCATACCGCATTTGAATGTGCAGGTGCAACTCTTGCAGGAGTTGAAGCTGCTTATCAATCCATGAAAAAACAAGGAAAACTACCAGAAGGTGACACAAAATTTATTGCTTTTGGTGGTGATGGTGGAACCTATGACATTGGTTTACAAAGTTTATCTGGTGCAATGGAACGTGGACACGACATGGTTTATGTATGTTATGACAATGGTGCCTATATGAACACAGGAATTCAACGTTCTTCTGCGACCCCAAAATTTGCAGACACCACTACCTCTCCTGCTGGCATAGTAATTCCTGTAAAAATG
>CASUIT010000078.1 GCA_949455995.1 uncultured Clostridia bacterium | reverse complement strand
AGTAATGAACAAACCATTACTCCTACAACAGGAGTACCAACAGTTGCAGAGTCTAAAGGACGGACCAGCTTTTAATCAAACAACCAATATAAAAGATTCTAGTGGTAATTTAGTAAAAGTACCAGGTGGTTTTAAAGTATCATCTGATTCTGCTAATAATGTTGCAGATGGAGTTGTAATAGAAGATAGTAATGGAAGTCAGTATGTGTGGATTCCTGTTTATTCTGCTTCTGATTTGAACAAAAATATGTCATATCCTGTCAAAGGAAATGCTTACGGTGTTGAGGCTAGTTCTGGCTCGTATGACGTGTCCGATTGGAATAGGACAGGTTGGTCTTTTATTACTGCAGAGTACATTGCTAATATTGGTGGTTTTTATGTTGGCAGGTATGAGACAGGTAATTCTGGTGGAAAATTAGTTGTCAAGAAGGATCTTGCTCCTCATATTCCTGCTTCAATGAATAAGGCTCTTGAGAGGGCGGCAGAGGTATACTCTTCGGATTACGCTAGGACTAACCTAATTACTTCTGGTACTTGGGATAGAGTTATGTCTTTTGTTAATGGAAAGACTAGTGCTGCTGGAACTCGATATAATGTTAGCTCAAATATTACACGGACGGATCGAATGAACAATATAAAACTCGGTGCTTGGGCAAATGACATTGTATGTAATATTTCTGGACTTGGAGGATGTTTAATGGAGTATTCTACAGAGTGTTGTTGGAGTAGTAAGACTAAAGGGGAATACACTATTTTAAGAGGAGGTTTTGAGTCTATTTGGACTACATCAGGCTATTCTACCACCCCAGCTCTTAGAGGCATAAAACCGAATTATACAGATGGGCGAACTGGAAATCAGGGGAGGGTTGGCTACAGAGTTGTTTTGTTTGTTAAGTAAAAAGGAAATATAGGAGGAAAAGCCTCAAGATCTATTTGAGAAATCAAATGATGGATCTTGAGGTTATATGCAGTCCTTAATAATTCTTAATAAAATTTAGGAGACTTCTTAATAAAATTCCTAGTATAATAATAAATAGGAAATTATGGTAAACAAAACCAAAACAAGAAAGGAGTCTTTTAAAGTGAAAAAACTTGCAGAATTAATTGTAAACAAAAGACACATCGTATTAACTGTATTTATCCTATTTTCTATCATTTCTGTTTTCATTGCTAGCAAAGTAACCATCAACAATGACATAGCAAAATACTTACCCAATACATCAGAAACAAGAATCGGAATGGACATTATGGAAGAAAACTTTGAAGAAATCAAAGAAAGCACTTTTCAAATCATGTTCAAAAGTTTACAAAGTGAAGAAAAAGTGGAGATTTGTCAGCAATTAGAAGAAGTAGAAGGCGTAAGTACAGTTGACTACGACGAAACAGAAGATTATAATAAAGAAGACTATACACGATATGCAATCCATGTAGAAGACACCAAGGATTCAGAAACAGCAACCAAAGTATATGAGGAAATAACAAAAAAGTATGAAGATTATGAAATCGAAACAAATGGAGATATTGCAGAACAAAACACAGAAGTGTTACCAACTTGGATTGTAGGTTTAGCAGTAGGATGCGTACTCATCATATTAATTATCATGTGTGAATCCTATGTAGAACCATTTTTATTTTTAATTGCTATATTAGTAGCGATTCTATTAAACAATGGAACCAACATTATTTTTGGAAGTGTATCGAATATTACCAGTTCCATATCAGCTATTTTACAATTAGCACTATCCATGGACTATTCCATCATGTTAATGAATCGATATGCACAAGAAAAACAAAAAGAACCAGACAAAACAAAAGCAATGAAAAATGCTTTATCCAATGCCTTTACATCCATTTCTAGTAGTTCTCTTACCACCATTGTAGGGCTTATTACCTTAGTATTTATGAGCTTTAAAATTGGTCGTGACCTCGGCTTTGTATTAGCAAAAGGAGTGTTATTTAGCCTAATTAGTATATTCTTTGTTCTTCCAGCATTGATCTTGTTATTTGACAAAATCATTGTAAAAACTCAAAAAAGAACGCCACACCTAACCTTAGAAAAATTAGGGAAATTTAGTTATAAAATTAGACCAATTGCAATTTTCTTATTTTTAGGTGCCTTTATCATTAGCTTTTTCCTAAAAGGGAACTTAGGAATTTTATATACAAGTTCAGAAGAAGATAAAATTTCCGAAATATTTGGAACAAACAATCAAATTGCCATCATCTATAAAACCAAAGACGAAGAAGCAATCAGTAAGCATTTAAAAGGGATTGAAGAAAAGGAAAAAGTAGAACAAGTTTTAGGATATGGAAACACCATAAACGAAAAACTTACCTATAACCAGTTACAAGACAAATTACAAGATTTCGATGTCGATGTTACCATTGAGGATTATTTATTAAAAATTTTATACTATAACTACTATAATCAAGAAGAAAACAACACCATGACATTTGATGAATTGGTATCTTTTATCCAAACAGAAGTCTATAACAATCCGAAAATAAAAGAAGAATTAGACGAACCAACGAAAGACAACATTGAAAAATTGGCAAACTTTACAAGTGAGGCTAAAATTAACCAAAAAAGAAGTGCAAATGAAATTGCAAATATCTTAGGAATCGAAAAAGACAAAATGAATGATCTTTTTACATATTACCATTCTAAAAATACAAAAATAAGCATCAGCCTAAATGAATTTATTAAATTTATGAATCAAGATGTCTTAACCAATCAAAAATATGCCAAAAGTGTAGATGCCAATAGTAGAGAAAGTTTAAACAAATTAGCAAAGTTTGTCAACAAAAACACCATTACAAAGAAAATGAACAGCAAAGAAATGGCACAGTTATTTGGTATGAATGAAGCTACCATGAAAGATTTATATACCTATTATATCAGTGTAAATGGGATTGATACTAAAATAAGTATTTCTGAATTTGCAAACTTTGTCTTATCAGATATTTTAACAAATAGCCAATATGCAAGTAGCTTTGACGAAGCAACTATCAACAACATAAAAATGCTTGCCACATTTAGTAATCAAACAACCATTACGAAAAAAATGAATGCAAGTGAACTTGCAAACTTATTTGGAATGGATGAAAATACGATCAAACAATTAATGCTTCTTAAAATGGGAAAAAGTGACAATGGAACAACTTTAAGCATAGCAGATTTTATCAATCAAACCATATACATAAAAAACAATACAACTTATTTGAATAATGTAGATATTAGTCAGTTAGAAAAATTAGCTCCATTTGCCCAAAATCAAAATAATATCAATACAACGAAAATGAACCAACAAGTACTTGCCACTATTTTCGACCAAGTAGCACGGAGCAGGTTTTGTTGCTAATGTATACCAAATGGCTAATTTACCACAAGATTACCAAATGACACCACAGGAGTTTATCGATTTCGTAGCAAATACCAATGATTCCTTTCAATTATTCAAAAAAGTAATCGATGATAGTTGCATGACGAATCCAAGTAAGTATACAGCAACCCAGATAGCAAAATTATTTCCTATTAAGGAACAACAAGTGTATCAACTGTATGCACTTATTGATTTTTCAAATGGCAATACAACCAATTGGCAAATGACACCAAATGAATTGGTAACATTTATTTTGGAAAATAGCAATCAAGAAAGTATCAAATCCAGTTTAAATGAAGCAACAATGAATCAATTAACATCACTTTCTAATATCATGTCAAGTACTTTAAACCATACAACCTATTCTTACCAAGAATTAGCAAGTCTAATAGGCGTTGACCAAAATACAACCAAAAGTATTTATACCTTATATGTTTCTAAAAATGCAACTACCAAAATGACACCACAACAGTTTGTAAACTTTGTATTAAACCATAAAAATGACACCATACTTGCTAGTCAAATCAGTGCAAGTATGCAAAAAGAATTAACGTTATTGCAAACAGCTATGAATGGAGTGATGAATAATAAAAAATATACATCACAGGAATTAAGCAATTTACTTGGAATTGATAAAAATAAACTAGATTTATTGTATGGACTTTATACAACCAAGTATGTCAATACCAATCAAAGCATGTCTTTAAAAGAGTTTGTTGGTTTCTTGTTAAATGATGTATTGCAAAATCCAGAATATGCAAGCAATTTTGATGAAGAAACCAAGACAAAATTAAATACCATTCAAACCATTATGAATGATATCGATAAAAAATATACGAAAGATGAAATATTTGTTATTTTATCCGAATTTACAGACTTGTTAGATAAAAATACAGTTGAGTTATTGTATGTATATTATGGAAGTTATAAAGATTATCAAGAAGAATGGACAATGACAGTGGAACATTTTGTTAATTTCTTAAATGATTCGATTATAAACGACCCAAGGTTTACCGATTTTATAGAAGCGGATATGAGAAAAAATGTGCAAGATAGCAAAGAAACAGTAAAAGAAGCAAAAGAGTTATTAATGGGAAATGATTATGCAAGAATTGTGATCGATACGAAATTAGAGGCAGAATCAGAAGAAACTTTTCAATGGATCCAAGAATTGAAAGATGAGCTAAGTGCAGACCCCAATATTTCAGAATTTTATGTAATTGGAAATTCGCCAATGGCATATGAAATTAGCCAAAGCTTCCAATCAGAATTAGACTTTATTACAATTATTACCATGATTGCTATTTTTGTAGTAGTAGCAATAACCTTTAAGTCACTTATCATTCCATTGATCTTAGTATTTATGATTCAATGTGCTGTTTATATGACAATGGGAATTTTATCTTTCTCAGGAGAAGGGGTATACTTTATTGCACTTTTAATTGTACAAAGTATTTTAATGGGTGCAACCATAGACTATGCTATTTTATATGCTTCCTATTATGTAGAACACCGAAAAACAATGGATATAAAAGCATCCATTATCAATTCCTATAATAAAGCCATTCACACCATATTAACATCAGCTTCTATATTGATTATTGTTACTTTAATTGTAGGACATTTTGCATCCGCAATTGCAGCCAAGATTTGTAAAACCGTATCAGAAGGAACCTTATGTTCTTCAATTCTAATCTTGTTATTATTACCAGCAGTGCTTGCTATGTGTGATAAATTGATTATAAAAAAAGATAAAAAAACAAAAGAGGGATAGAAATGGAAAAAATATTAATTGTTGATGATGAAAAAGAAATTAGTGAACTAATAGCAGATAGCTTAGAAGAGGAACACTTTCAAACAGTCATCAAAAAAGATGGGCAAGAGGCATTTGCATTTTTACAACGACAAAAAGATTTTGACTTAATTATACTAGATATTATGATGCCAAATATGGATGGTTATGAACTTTGCAGAAAAATTAGAGATATGGTAACTTGCCCTATCCTGTTTTTGACAGCCAAAAATAGAAGTTTTGATGCTGTAGTAGGTTTAGAAATGGGAGCAGATGACTATATCACAAAACCTTTTATTGTAGAAGAATTAGTAGCCAGAGTAAAATCGCATATTCGTAGAGAAAAAAGAAGAAATATCCAACCAAAAGAGGAATTAGTATGTGGTGAGATCAAAGTAAAAAAAGATCAATATGAGGTATACAAGAATAACGAGTTGATTAACCTTTCTACAAGAGAGTTTGAATTGTTAGTGTTTTTAATGGAAAATAAGGGAAAAGTACTAGAAAAAGAAACGGTTTTTAATGCGGTATGGGGAATTGATTATGGAGATATGGGGACAGTGGCCGTGAATATCAAAAATTTAAGAAATAAAATAGATGAAAAGAATGAATATATAAAAACCATATGGGGGGTAGGCTATAAATTTGTCAATCCCAAGGAATAGGAGACATATAAATGGAATGGAAAAGTGGAATTAGAAGAAAAAATGTAGTAGCAATGCTATGTATTGCCATTATGAATGTTGTTATTATTTTAACCTATGATAGACTTTCTCTTTCAAATTCACTAAACAATGCCTTTAAGCAAAAATACGAAGAATTAGAAAACCAAACAGAACAAATTCAACAAGGATTAGAAAATAAACAAGAAGACCTAGAAACCAAATTACAAAGTATAGAATTACCAGAAGACATAAAAATAACAGTAACAGATCAAAACAATGAAAAAATCTATGAAAGAGGAGAAGAAAGCAAAGACAATCAATACATTGCAAGCTCAGAATGTCTCCTAAAAGGAGAAGAAAACATCTATCTTTTAAAAGTATCCAAACAAATTGATATTGATAAAATACAAAGAACAGAAATTGTTTTAAATTTGGTAAGAGTAGAGATACTATTAATTTTAGTAAGCCTAATTATTATATCGGTATTTACCAATATCGAATATTTGAACCCTATTGTATCCATACAAGAAAGTATGAAAAATTATAAAAAGGGGATAAAACCAAAAAGAAGTACACGAAAAGACGAATATGGTTATTTACAAAACACATTTGTAGATATAACACAAAGCTTAGAAAAAGAAAAACAAAAACAAAACACTATGATTGCTTCTATTTCACATGATGTAAAAACACCATTAACATCTGTAATGGGATATAGTGAAAAACTAAAAAAAGGGGTAACAAATGAAGAGAAGTTCAAAAAGTACATCAATGTAATTTATGACAAATCAAATGCAATCAAAGAAATCATAGACGACTTTGATGAATACTTAAACTATAATTTAAAATCAAACTTAAAAAAGAAAACAATTACAACACAAGAACTTTTAAACATTGTAAAAGCAGATTACAAAGACGAATTTGAAAGCAATCATGTTATGCTAAAGCTTACGAATAAAGTGCCAAAAGAAAAATTAGAAATTGACATTGAAAAATTTCGTAGGGTTTTTGCCAACCTAATAGGAAACAGTTTAAAACATTTAGAAAAAGAAGAAAAAATAATTTCCATAGAAATTGCCAAAGAAGATAACAACATAAAAATAGTGATAGCAGACAATGGAACAGGAGTAAAACAAGAAAACTTGAGCAAAATTTTTGATGTATTATATACAGAAGATCCATCAAGAAAAGTCTCTGGCTTTGGTTTATCCATATGCAAAGAAATCATAGAAGCTCATGAGGGAAAGATTTGGGCAGAAAGCAATGCATATGGAGGACTGTCTGTTATCATTTATGGCTATTTTAGGACAGACACAAACTAACCATGAATGGATAGGTTGTGCCTGTCTTAAATGATTCATTGAAAGTAAATAATAAGAAGAGTGTAATAGAAAAGTAAAAAAATAGTAGTAAGATTATCATAGTAATATGCAAAATATGTGCTATAATAACAAAAGAAAGGGAAGAAAGATGAGAAAAATAAAAATGGCTAGAAGCCTTAAAACTGTATACACACAAGTAGTTTTAGAGAACAAAAAGGGATTACATTAATAGCTTTAGTGATAACCATCATTATATTATTAATCTTAGCAGGAATTACAATAGGAATGTTAACAGGAGAAAATGG
>CASUIT010000077.1 GCA_949455995.1 uncultured Clostridia bacterium | reverse complement strand
CAAGTTATCAATCGGAAGGAAATCCGATTTACACAACTTTTACGATAGTCTCTTTTCTGTTGCATTTAGAATTATTCCCCAGTCTTCTGCTGTTATCTTATCATATTTAAATGGTATTTTATCTCCAGTATCATTCCTTGTAGTTAAATTATATATTTTCTTGTCTAAGTAGCTACAAATTGCATCATTTCCATATTCATTATTTAAATCAAATATTAAAATTTTGGAGTTTACTCTATTAGGATAAACTTTAACAACCTCTAAATATTCTTTTAAAATCTTAGCCATAGTATTGGATTTACCACTGCCAGTATTGCCAAATATTCCTATATGTGATGGTATTAATTTGTTGATATCTAATGTTATTTTGTTAAAATCATCAAATAGATTCGTACCAATAGTTATTGCAAACTCTGGTTTAGAAAATAATATTTCATAGTCTTCTTGTTGCAATGTTTCTACATCGGCATCAACAAACGGTAATAATCTTAAACCTCCTAAAAAATTCCTATTCTGCATTCTCCCTTTTACTTCAAGTTCTACAAAATATCCTATTTCCTTAGATTCTTTATTATCTAGTTTTAGATATTCTCCAACAATTTGACATATAATTGTATTTAAACCTATTCGAGTTTTAACATATGTATTAATTTGTGGTGCTGAAATTATACTAATATTATTTATCAAATGTGGTGGCATTTTTTCATATATTATTGCTTTAACCTTTACTCCTATAACTTCAACTATTTTACCTATTTTCATATAATACCTCTCTTATAATATTGCTACATCTCTTTACCGTTCCTATAGGTTGACTAAGTTGATCAATGATAATCATTCTTTCTTTATGTTTTAGTAAATCTTTTGGAAGTAATACCTCATTAGTATTTTGCTTTTTAGAATAATTAAACCATATTACACATAATCCTGCCTCTATACTATCAGAAATGATTTCATTAAGGTGTTGATCATTTCCTGAATATCCAATAACAAATAAAACTGAATTCCTTTTTATGAGTTGAGATTTCATTAAAAACATAAGTTCAAAAAATTTACTTGCTAGTGCAGTTTTATATTTTTCATTTCCGTGGATATATAACAGAGTCTTTAGTTAGTGCTCCATTGCTTACACTTCCATGCAATTTTGCAACAATAAAGGTAGGTATATATTTTTTATATTTATAATTAAACCCTACCATATCAAAAATATTAGTCCTTACAAACTTATCTACTGTTATAACTTTATTAAAATAACTATTATTTTCTAATATATTTTCAACAACATCATCATAGTTTAAAGTAAATATGTTACACTTAAAACTCTCTATCTGTCTATCCTCTTTTTTATCTATTAATTCATAAATATTTTTAAATAAATTTTGAATGTCACTTATATCTTGATGAGAATAATCTATTCTTGTTATAAAATTGTTAAATTCTTCTAAAAATTTATCAACAACTAAATGTCTGTCAGTTTCTTGTAAAGAATTTAATTTTTCCTCGAAATTTTGACTATTTCCATTATATTTTGCATCTAATAATATATTAGTTTCAGTAAATCCATTTAATTGTGGAAAAGCTTTACCATTAATTCCAGATCCAAATAAAAAATTAATATTTGAAGATGCTAATATATCTTTTAGCTTATATTTTTCTATGATTTCACTATTTTCAGTCTTATTTTCCATTTTTATCCTCCATATTTGTATATCCTTTATTTTGTATTAAAAGCAAAATATAAAAGTAATCACTATATACTCTCATATCTTGCTTTTCATCTGTATCAAATTTATTATTCAATTATCCAGACTATCTTTTATTGCATTAGCAACTACATTTGCTAATCTTACTGGAACTGCATTTCCCACCATTTTATACCCATCAGCTACATCAGTATAATAAAATTTGAAACTATCTGGAAATGTCTGAATTCTGGCACATTCCCTTACTGTTAATCTTCTATATAAATTCTCTTTTCCCTTTACAAACTCTCTTTTATTTTTTTCTACAAATGTCATTTTAGGTGCTTGTGGATGTATTGGTGCATGTCTACCTCCAGCTTGTATTGTAAAAGATGGTTCATCCCAACTTCTAACACGATTTCTTGACATATATATAGTAGAGAATCCACCGATCATATATTCATTATTAGGGAACTTACAATATACACCATTAGTTTTATTTTTTTCTAGTGCTGGTATAGCAGTATCTTGCAAATCTCCAATAGCATCTTTTAAGTTTGTTTTTTTTCCTAATGGTTTTGGAAATTTAAATTCAATATCTAAATCATCTCTAAAACCTATGTAAAATACCCTTTTTCTATCTTGTGGTACACCATAATCAGCAGCATTTACTAGATATAGATTAACATTATATCCTGTTTCTTTAAACATTTTTATAAAATTTTGAACAGCAGTTTTATGTTTTTCTGCTAGCATTCCTGATACATTCTCTGCTACAAAGAATTTAGGTTTCTTATCTTTTAAAATCTTAATAAATTCATAGAATAGTTTTCCTCTATCATCTTCTATACACTTACATGCTCCTGCTTCACTCCAACTTTGACATGGAGGACCACCGAATGATTCCATCGCATTCTGGTATTTCATTTAATGATATTTTTCTTATATCTCTTTTATCTAAATAATTGCTATGATTCTTTTCATATGTTTCCCAAATTGATTTGTCAAATTCATTTGCCCATTCTATTTCAAAGCCTGCTTTTTCAAATCCTAAATCTAATCCCCCAGCTCCAGAAAAAAGACTAATAACTTTCATGTTTCCTCCTATTTACTATATGTTATTATATATGCTCCATTTAATATTGCTGGATTATCTGGATTTTTAATTTTTATTTTTGCCATAGTTAACTCACTATTATTTACAAAATCCTCAAATTCTTTTCTATCTTCTTTACTAAAATCTGCATATTTTTCCTCATTTATAATTGCAAAAAAATTGAATTCTTTTTCCAAATTTTTTTCATATACATATTTAAAAACTGTCCATGGATTTTCTATTCCCCACATACCACGAACTCTTAAATATGTTATCCCTAATGGATCAACCTTATTAACTCTACCTAATTCTTTTGTTTCTGAAAATTCAACTCCATGTATAGCTTCTACTCCATCTTTAATTTTTGTTTTTATTTTTGTATATGTTTCTTCACTAGCACAATAGTCCAATCCATATACAAAACTCAAATTCATTAATTTATTATCATCTACTACACCAACTGCATATATTATATCCTTTTCATTCCATTTTTCAGCATCTCTACAATGGTTGCTTATCATTGTACTATCTGCAAATAATTTATGTTTTGGATATGAAGAATTTAAAGCTAATGAAGAATTATTATTTTCTATCTTTTTTACTTCAATAGCATCTCCATTTTTTAACATTGCATCTGGTGGATTAGAATTATTACCTAAATAACTGAAAATTTCACTAATTTTTTCTAATCTTTTTTGTTCATCTGTAATAGCATAAGTCCCTGCAAAAATATCTTTAATATATTCTTCTAAAGCATCTCCCATACTATTTGCTCTATTACGATTATTATAAAATTCTTTTAGTTCATATGTAGGTGTTTCAACTAAATTAATAATTGCCTTTAAAATGTTATTTTTCAATATATTCTCATCCCTTCTCATATACTTTCAATTTGTTTATCATAATATATCATATATTTAGAGTTTTTTCAACAAAGTATATCTATAAGAGATTATAAAACATTTGTTTTTACATGTCAATAATTTTTTAATGTTTTTTATTTCTATTAATTCTTTGCCATACATCCAAATCTAATTTTTTAGTAATTAAATCACGTATTTTATATTGTGCTCTCATAATATCATACATTCTTGCTCTTAAATTTGCTATTGCTAAATCATCTATCTGTGTTAAAAATTTGCACAAATGTCTAACTCCTTTTGCAATCTCTTTTATTTCTTTGGTATTCTCTGAAAATGCACTTAAAATTTCATCTTGTCCTTTTAAATCTACTTGTGTTACTTTTTCATAAATTGCAGCATCTCTTATGTAGTTTGATAAGTATCTATATCCATACATTTCTGCCTTTGCTTGTATTAAAGTTTTCTCTTCTTTCGAAACTCTTACTTTCAACATTTCTGTTCTATCTTTTGAATCAAATTTCATAATATCTCACTCCTTAAAATTTCAATTTTATCATTAAAAACTTATTTATATAATAATATCAAATTAGCGAAGCGAAATTTGATATTTTAGAGCAAATACTGTTGCTCCGAATGGTAGGGTATTTTTTTGTGCCTAACATTCGCCAGCATGGTCCTGTGGACCACATATTGCTGTTTAGGAGAAAATCTCCTAATACCTTTTTAACCCGCTGGGAGAATAAAATGTATTCGAAATTTTATATTTTTTCATTAATTTTACCTATCCTTTCTTTATAAATTTGCATATAAACTGTTTAAAAATTCTTCTGAATATTCTCTCGGATTCGTATAATTTGATATGGATTTTTTCGGCACTTTAGTATTATATTTAATATTATTTCTTATAATATTATCTTCCACTTTTTGATGGATAGCCTGTCCATTTTTTGATTGATACTGGTATCCACTATTTAATGGATAGGGTACATCATTTATATAAATTTTTCTTTGAATAATTTGTTTATTTTCATTTCTAACTAGTTCGACAATAATAAAATTTCTATCTCTCAAATCTGATATCCAACTTGAAATTGTTTTAGGATTTACACCTAACTTTTCTGCTAAATATTTATTCGTTGCGAAGCAATATCCTTCTTTACAAGCAAGTGATGTTATAATTGCATATAGCAATTTTTCATTTGCTTTTAGTTCTTTATTGTATAAAATTGTTGCTGGAATTATTGAATAATACCCAATATTCTCTTCTTTTTCTTTCATAAACCACTCCAATCCTAGTAGTAACATCATTTATTGCTATCGGACGAGCAATGCGTGCCCCTACATTTTTGCAACAAAAAACAGAATACTTCAACTAATTTGAAATATTCTGTAATATAGATGATTACTGCGTTTTATTCATTTTATTTTGTGGTTGGTATATTTTTAACACCACAGGTGTGGATTTAAATTTGCAATTTCCTGCTGAATGGGAAAATGCAAAAAAAATAAAATACGAACAAGGATTTAATAGACCTAGTCCTAGAGATTTTGTAGGATTTGGTCCACTAACTGAACCAGAATCTTTAGCTATTTACCATTTTACTTTATCTCATGATTTTAAATTGGTTTTAGCCTACCATACGCAAGGGCAAGAAATTTATTGGAAATTTCAAGACTTTAATCCCAAAAGTAGCTTAGCTATTGGAGAAAATTTTTCCAAGTTTAGTGGTTATAAATTATCAAAAACCCCCTATAATTCTAGCTTTGCCGGATTTAAAGATTGGTTTATTCAAAAATATAATAGACCTCGGCTATACAATTGAAGCAGGCATACGGTAGCAATCCTCTTCCTATTTGCCAATTTGAAGAGATCTATCGTGATAACTTAGGAATTTTAGTACTAGGTGCTATTTTAGAATAAAAGCAATTTATAAAAAATAGGAAATCCTATTTTTTATTTTATAATAGTTTGTTTTTCATCTGCACCTACGCCAATGTATTTTACAGGTATACCTATGTACTTTTCAATAAAATAAATATATTCTTGTGCTTCTTTGGGAAGTTCCTCAAAACTGGTTATTCCTTCTGTATTCCAACCTCCTTTTAATTGTTGGTAAATTGGTTGACAATTTTGTTTATCTATTGGAACATGTTTTATTTCTTTGCCTTTATATTTATATCCTATACATACATTAATTTTATCTAATTTTCCAATAGTGTCTAAATGATTAATACATAAAGAGGTAAGTCCACTTATGTTTTTAGTATGTTTTATCATAACTAAATCAAGAAAACCTATTCTTCTTGGTCTACCTGTTGTTGTTCCATATTCATGCCCCCAATTTCGAATACAATCTCCTATCTCATTTTCTTGTTCGGTTACAAATGGTCCATTTCCCACCCTTGATGTATAAGCTTTGATAACTCCTATTACTTCTTTAACTAAAGTAGGTCCTATTCCTGCTCCTGATGCAGTACCACTTGCATTGGGATTAGATGAGGTTGTCATTGGATAATCTCCATGATCATTATCTAGCCAAAAAGATTGGGCACCTTCGATAATAATTACCTCATCTTTTTGAATTGCCTTGTCTAATATCGGATAAATATCTGCTACAAATTCTTTTATGCTTTCTTTATATTTCATACAATATTCATATTCTTCTTCTAGCGTAATAATTGGAAATTTCTCTTCTGTATAAATTCCTTGCTCTATTTGTTTATTAGCTTCTGCTACTAAAACATTGTAAACTTTTAGATTTTCTTGAATTTTAGATTTTAATTCTGATGGTTCAATAAATAAATCATGCATTCTCAAATTTGTACGTCTAGCCTTTTCTTCATAAGTAGTTCCTACCCCTCTTCCAGTAGTTCCTACTTTATTGGCTTTTAGCATTTCATATAATCTATCCAATTGTTTATGATGGGGAAATGTAATATGGGTTCTTTCGCTTACTATAAAATTTTGTCTTTCTACTTTTATATTAGCCTCTCTCATTTGTTGTATTTCTTGTGCTAATATTTCTAAGTCTGCTACTACTCCTGGTCCAATGATAGAAAGAACTTCTGGTCTAATAATAGCAGATGGTAATAGATGCATTGCATATTTTTTTCCATTTGCAACAACTGTATGTCCTGCATTACTTCCTCCTGTTGCTCTTATTACAATAGAGGCATTTTTAGCTTCATAATGGACTGCTCTTCCTTTTCCTTCATCCCCATATTGAAGACCTATAATCATTTTTACAGCCATATTTTTCTCCTTTTTTCTACATTTTTTATTTCATGATGATTATATCACGCAATTTGCGTAAAAGTCAATAGAACCATTAGCATATTGTCTTAAGCAATAACAAAAGGAGCATGATTAAAATTTTGACCTTTTAGATTATTTGCATGCCCCGTCTTGTTCGCCCGCAAAAACAAAAATGAGACAGAAATGACCTGTCCCTTTTGTCTCATTTTGTGACCCATTTTACTAAATTTAAATTTGCTGGTTCTAATAACATTTCATGTTTTGGCATAACACGGAAAGTATAACCATAATTCCCACCTGTTGTTAACTCAATTTTAGAGGTAAAATAATATTTCTTCTTTTCTTCATCTTGATCCTGTAATTTCATTGGAATTATATTAACATTATCTACTACTCCATTTTCTAAAATTTTTCCATAATATGCTTCTACTGTGACATTTTCTACATTTACATTTGGCAATTCTACCTCACATGCTACTTCAATATTATTTCCTGCATCAATTGTAATATTATCTAAATTGTTAACTTGTGTTATTTTTATATCTTTCCAATTTACATGTAAGTCTTTTTTCCATGAATTATACCCAGCTACATTGTCGATATCTGTATAATATTTTTTGGTTATATTGCAAAGTGGTATGTATAGTTTGTCTGTAT
>CASUIT010000076.1 GCA_949455995.1 uncultured Clostridia bacterium | reverse complement strand
TGACATATCTAACATATCAGGACAACATATCGTAGCAGGAATGTGTGTGATGCAAGACGCAAAGATAAAAAAGAACCTATCTAGAAGATTTAAAATAAAAACGGTATTAGGTCAAGACGATCCAAAATGTATGGAAGAAGTAATCAAAAGAAGGCTGAAACACTCCATAGAAAACCCAGAAGGAGGATTTGGAAAACTACCAGATGTCATATTTGCAGACGGAGGAATTACACAAATAAGAGCTATACAAAATGCCATCAAAGAAATAGAAAACCAAACCGAAAAGAAATTAAATATACCAGTATATGGAATGGTCAAAAACGAAAAACACCAAACCAGAGCATTAATCGACCAAAACCGAAAAGAAATAGAAATATCACAAAAACTAAAAAATCAAATTATCCAATTCCAAGACACGGTACACGAAACAGCCATTACCTACCACAGAAAACTAAGAGACAAAGAAATAACCAAATCAGAGCTAGACCAAATAAATGGAATAGGAGAAATCAAGAAAAAAGAACTATTGAAACACTTTGGAAGTATAGAAAACATCAAAAAAGCAAAAATAGAAGAATTAATGCAAATAAAAGGAATAAGCCAAGAGTTAGCAAAAAAATTAATGGTTCGTTTGAAACAAACCAAAACTGACCACACAAATTAACTATTTAATATTTTTAGGAATAATTTAAAAAGTGGTGCATATATATATATAAGGAGAAGGTATAAAGGGGGAAGAAGATAGTGGAATTTGCAAAAGATGAGGTTTTTCAGATTAGATATGATACAACATTAAATAGGTTACAGGTAAAAGAAAAGACGTGGAAAGGCATTTTTTATAGAAAGATAAAAAGACATATGTTATTGACTTCTATGATTATTGCTTTTTTTATATTTGCTACGATTAACTTGATCATGTTGTATAGTTTTATGAAAATTTTACAAAATGTATAAAATGTGATAAAATACTACTATTCTGATGAGAGGGAGGAATAGTAGTTTTTTACTATTATAAATTATGAAATTAGCAAATCAATGGAAAGAATATAAAATATTGGATATGGCAGATGGGCAAAAACTTGAAAAGTGGGGAGAGGTTATTTTAGCTAGACCAGATCCACAAATTATTTGGAAAGAAAAAAGTTTTCCTAATAAATGGAAAGAAATAAATGCAATTTATCATAGAAGCAAAATGGGGGGAGGTTCTTGGGAATTTCAAAAAAAGATGCCAAAGAGTTGGAAAATACATTATAAGAATTTAACATTTCATATTAAGCCTATGGGGTTCAAACATACTGGTTTATTTCCAGAACAGGCAGTTAATTGGGACTGGATGATAGATAAGATAAAATCTGCAAAAAGAGATATCAAAGTATTGAACTTATTTGCCTATACAGGTGGCGCAACAGTGGCTTGTTTGTCTGCAAATGCTTCGGTGTGTCATGTAGATAGTTCAAAAGGTATGATTCAGTGGGCAAAAGAAAATGTCATAGCATCTGGTTTACAAGATAGAACAGTTAGGTTTATCATAGATGATGTAGTAAAATTTGTAAGTAGAGAAATTAGAAGAGGCAATCAATACGATGCCATTATCATGGATCCGCCATCTTATGGAAGAGGTGCTAAAGGAGAAGTTTGGCAGTTTGAACAAAATATTTATGAATTAGTGGAATTATGCTCACAAGTATTATCTAAAAATCCTTTATTTTTTCTTATCAATTCTTATACAACAGGAATATCAAGTACCGTATTACAAAATATTTTAAATATAACCATAAATAAGAAACAAAAAGGAAAATTAGAATGTGGAGAAATAGGACTTCCCATGGAAAATGCGAAGTTAGTTTTGCCATGTGGAATTTACAGTAGATGGGAGAATAATGAGACGAAATGCAAAATTTAAAAGTATTATTTGAAGATAATCATATCATTGTAGTAGAAAAACAACCAAATATCCCATCACAAGCAGATAAATCAACCAATCAAGATATGCTAACAATAGTAAAACAATATATCAAAGAAAAATACAACAAAACAGGAAATGTTTACCTAGGACTCATTCATCGATTAGATAGACCAGTAGGAGGAATTATGATTTTTGCTAAGACTTCCAAATCAGCTTCTAGGTTGAGTAATCAAGTCAGACAAAAGGGATTTAAAAAAAGATATTTAGCGGTAGTAGATGGAAAGTTTGAAAAAAAAGAAGGAACATTAGAAAACTATTTATACAAAGATGAGAAAAATAACAAAAGTAAAGTAGTAAAAAAAGAAAAGAAAAATGCCAAATTGGCAAAATTAGATTATAAAGTTTTAAAATATAACAAAGTAAAAAACTTAACTTTAGTAGAAATTAATTTATACACTGGTAGACATCATCAAATAAGAGTACAACTATCCAATTATGGGCATAGTATTTTTGGAGATCAAAAATATGGAACAAGAGGAAAAGGAAAACAGATTGCATTATGGGCATATGAACTTACAATTGAACATCCAATAACAAAAGAAAAAATGACATTTCGAAATTTTCCAGAGACAAAGGGAACTTGGTGTATATTAAAATAAAAAAAGTATTGCATTTTAAAAAAATGTATGTTACAATGTCGTAGTATCAAAGCAGAGAAACCGTAGGGAGGAAGATAAATGGAAATAGCAAAAGGGATACTAATAGTAATTTACTTTATAGTAGCGGTAATATTAATAATTTTAACACTAATTCAATCCAAAGAAGATGCTGGATTATCATCTACTATAACAGGTTCATCAACAGACAACTTTTACGAAAAAAATAAAGGAAGAACAAAAGAAGGAAAACAAAAAAGGTGGACCATAATATTAGCAGTAGTATTCGCAATATTAACAATAGCATTAGGAATATTATATATGGCATAGAAAAAATAAAAAGGGCGGTTTTTATAGGAAAACGCCCTTTTTTTGAATTAAAATGAGACAAGAGGGACAGGTCTTTTTTGTCTCAAAAGTTATAACTAGTTAGCTAATTTAACTTTTTTAGTATAAAAAGTTTTGTTTTATCCGACTAGAAACAAATACAAATAAAAAATGAGACAAAAAGACCTGTCCCCCTTGTCTCAAAAGAAAGGAAATTATAAATAATGGAAGAACAAGAGCAAAAGATTTTAGAGATTATGAAAGATAAAGATTATGTGCCAATGAGAGCAAAAGAAATTGCCATGATAATGAGAGTGCCTAAAAATGAATATAGAGATTTTTTAGAGGTGTTGGGCAATTTAGAGTTAAATTTTAAAATACAAAAAAATAGAAAGAATAGGTATCGCATAGTCCAAAAAACATATTACGATGGTATTTATAGGAAAAATCAAAAGGGATTTGGATTTGTGAGATTAGAAAATCAAGAAGATGAAATTTATATTGCAAGGGAAAATTCGCTAAATGCACTAAATGGAGATAGGGTTTTAATCGAAATTATGGAAGAAGCCAATAAAATAAAAAGTGCTGAGGCAAAAGTAGTAAAGATTTTAAAACATGAGAAAGACACGATAGTAGGAATTTTCCAAAATAATAAGAATTTTGGTTTTGTAATACCAGATGATAAAAATTTTGGAACCGATATTTTTATTGCGAAAAAAGATATGGGAAAGGCAAGAAAAAATCATAAAGTTTTAGTTAAAATAACAAAATATCCATCAAAGAAAAAAAAAGCAGAAGGAAAAATTATAGAGGTATTAGGAAATGTAAATGAAGCGGGAGTGGATATGTTGTCACTTATTAAAGAATATAAATTACCTTCTACATTTCCAGAGCCAGTGATACAAGAGGCAAAAAAATTTGAAAATAAAGTAGACAAAAAAGATATTCCTAATAGAGTAGATTTTAGAGATAGAGAAATTTTTACAATAGATGGTGAAGATGCAAAAGATTTAGATGATGCAGTTCGTGTTGAAAAATTAAAAAATGGAAATTATAAATTAGAAGTGCATATTGCAGATGTTAGTTATTATGTACAAAAGAATAGTCTACTAGACCAAGAAGCTATCATAAGAGGAACTAGTATCTATATGCTAGGTAGAGTAATTCCAATGTTACCAAGAGAGTTATCAAATGGAATTTGTAGTTTAAATGCAGGAGAAGACAGATTTACCTTATCTTGTATCATGGAAATAGATAAAACAGGAAAAGTAATAGCATCTGAAATAGTAAAAGGAATCATTAATGTTACAAAAAGGATGAGTTATAAAGAGGTACAGGCAATAATAGATAATTCAGATGAAAAAATCGTAAAGCAAAATGAGAAATATAAGTTGCAATTTATGCAAATGAAGGAATTAGCTAATGTCTTAAAAAACAAAAGAATGGAACAAGGGTACTTAAATTTAGATATTCCAGAAAGTAAAATTGATTTAGATGTAGAAGGAAAGGTAACAAAGATTTCGAAATATGAAACCACTTTTGCCCATGAAGTTATTGAACAATTTATGCTAACTGCAAATGAAACGGTAGCAGAAAAGTTTTTTTGGTTAGAAGCACCATTCATTTATCGTGTACATGAAGATCCAGACTTTGAAAAAATACAAGAATTAAATAAATTTTTATTTAATTTTGGATTAAAAATAAAAGCAAATAAAGACAATATTTATCCAAAAGAATTTGCCAAAATATTAGAAAATGTAAAGGGAAAAGAAGAAGAAAAAATAGTATCGAATTTGATTTTAAGAACATTAAAAGTAGCAAGATACGAAGCAGAAAATAAAGGACACTTTGGTATTGCAAGTAAATATTATTGCCATTTTACATCACCAATTAGAAGATATCCAGATCTATTTATCCATCGAGTCATTTCGAAATATTTAGAAAATAATTATGTCATTTCGCAAAAATGGATCGAAAAATTAAAAATAGAAGCAGAAGAAAGAGCCAAACAATCTTCAGAAAGAGAAAAAATAGCTACAAAAGTAGAAAGAGAAGCACAAGATTTAAAAAAAGCAGAATACATGGAAAGCAAAATAGGAGAAGAATATGTTGGTATGGTGTCATCGGTGACTTCTTTTGGAGTTTTTGTGGAATTGGAAAATACAGTAGAAGGATTAATACGATTTGAAGATTTAGGAGAGGATTATTTTATTTATGATGAAAATAGAAAAAGGTTGATTGGAGAAAAAACCAATCAAACCTATCAAATAGGAGATAAAGTGAGAATACGAGTGAAAAATGCTAATAAGTTGTTGAGACAAATAGATTTTGAACTAGTTAGTAAAATTTTTTAATAAAGCAATTTGCTTCCTTTCATAAATTAAGAATTTGCTTTGAAGCTTGATTATTAAGACATCCATACCATCACATTAGAAAAAATAACAACTAAAATAGAAAAAGCAATAACAACAATTCCACCAGTTTTATTTTTTAAAGTATTTATCTCATATAGAGCATAGCCAATAGTTGTTAGCAAAATATAAAGGCTAAAAATTAAGAATAAGATATGATAAACAATACTTACCAAGACGAGGTCTCCTTTCAATTTTTTTCTAAGTTTCTGTAATTAGCATACTAGATTTTACAGAAGTATCTACTTCTACTTTAAAAAAAGCATTTTTATAATTATCTAGCCAGTTATAAGAGTCAAAATCTTGTGTAGTAAAAAAGTTATTTAAAGCATATTTTCCAAAACCATTAATATCAGACTTAAAATCTTTTGCTGTTTTATATAAATAATCAGAAAGTACAGATTCTAAATATTTGTTACAAGTTTTAGAAATATCATCTAATAGTTTAGGATCTAAATATTTAGCATCATCTGACATAGAGTAGATTTTACCAGTAAATCCGAGTCTTTACTTTAATGTAAGGAGAATTGGTAGAAGTGTCAATATCAACAGTAGTAGAATCTTTTGCTGTTAAATAAATATCTAAATAGCTACTAGTATCATCAGGATCGGGAATGGAAATTAAAAAACGATCGACACTATTTTTAACCGTTAAAAAAGAAATGGTTTCTAAGGCACACAATTCTCCGATCAATTTATCATGTTTAAAAGCAGCCATACCAATATTTTCAGATCCATTTTCACCTTCAATAGGAGTTTGATTTGCCTTTACATTATAGTTTTCTTGTATATGATTATTTCCTTGATTTTCTGGTTGTTCGGTAGTAAGTCCACCCAAAATGGCATAAGGTTCACAAGTTTTGCAAATAAGAGCATTGAAAAAATCGCCAATGGTAGCATCTGGTTTAAATCCAGTATATTTACTAGAATTTGTAAAAATTTCATAATATTTTGAAATCAGATTTTCAAGTTCAGGAGAGGTTTTTTGTATATAGTTTTTAGCAGTACATTTACTAACCACAATATTGGCAGACGGTCTTACTTGTGTGTCATTAATTAATGTAAATACTTCTTCTGAAATCCCTTCTGAGGCAAGTTCTTCGGAAAAAATAATTACTTTACAATGAGACATATTTAACTCTTTTCCCATATAACTATCCATCAAATTAATAGCAGTGCTAAGAGAAGGAGCAGATACCGAATCCATAATAGTAGGTGTTTTTTCTGAGGTGCCAGATTCAGTAGCATTTTTCGTATTAGAAAATTGAAAACTTACTTCTAGGCGACTGTCTTTTCCTTTATCAATACCAATTACAAGTACATAAGCTAAGTTATCAATACTAAGAGATAAATAAGAACTAGAAAAAGCGAGAATAAAGAGAATTATTAAAATAAAAATAAATAAATTTCGTACAATTTTATTCAAAATAAAACCTCCTTGCAAAACGAAATATTATGAGTGTTTATACTTTTTCTTTAGTAAACTAGCCAATATTAGAACACTTAAACCTAAGAAAAATACAATGCCTAAAACGAGATAAGGATAAATTTGTGTTTCAAACTTGTCCGAAATAGCATAATTTTTAGGTAGGAGACTAATTCCAAGAATCAGAAGGCCGAAAAATATCAATTAGGGGTTTTTTGGTTTCAATATTAGTAAGTTTTTTAAAGATATTCATAGCAAATTTGCTAACAATACTTATATAGCAAGCAAATGCTAAAATCCATATTAGTAAAAAGACAGCTTCTAATCTTTGAAAAAAGCTTCCAAATTCTATATATCTTGTAGCATTATAAAGTGGAGTAATTTCGTTGGTTTCTATAAAAAACGAAAACATAAATAAAAGAGTAGAAACACATAAAATTAGATAAATAGCAGATATTCCGATGGACACCAATGCTATTTTTTTCATTTTTTCTGGCTGTTTTAGAAAAGGAGGTAAAAAATATAAAAATGCAATGCCTCCAAAAGAGGCTAAATTTCCTAAACCTAAAACAAAAGTATTAAATAAGCCATCTCCAAAAATAGGAAACATTCGCTCAGGTACAAATTTGTTCATATTAGCAAAAAATAAAAATAACATACTAACAAGTACCAAAGGTAATATTAATAAATTAGTCTTTAAAGAAGCATTAAAGTCAAGTCTGTTAGCAGTACATATTGCAATAATAAACATGGCAATAATAAATAAAATATTAGTCATAGGGTAATACAAAATTTTTAAACTTTCGCAAAAATTTCTAAGTAAAATACTAGAACTAACCAAAAAGAAAAAGATAAAAATAATACCAATGATATTTTTAAAAACTTTTCCACCTAAGTATTGTGCTATGTCAATAAGATCAGAACCAGGGAAATTATTTAAAAGCTTAACAATGAGATAGGAAATCATAATTGCCAAGATACTAATATAAATTAAATTAAGAATACTAGCAGATTTCGTTAAAACTAAAATTTCTCTTGGTAAAGATGAGATAGTGTGCGTAACAATTATGGTAAGAATTAACATAATTGATTCTAGGGTACCTATTTTTGATTTTGTCATATTAAAAATCCTTTCTAATTATGATATTTCCATTTCATGGCATATTTTTCTTGATCTTGTTCTCTCTTAGAAGCAATAAAAGATGGTCGGTATTCTCTTTTCCAGATAGGAGGAAGTAAGTATCCATTTCCCTTTGAATT
>CASUIT010000075.1 GCA_949455995.1 uncultured Clostridia bacterium | reverse complement strand
GATTGCAGATTACAAAGGGCGGAGAGCCATTTGAAACAACTACAAAAGTAAAAGATAGTAATGGAAATAACGTTAGTATTCCAGGACGGATTTAGAGTGACCGAAGATTCTGCAATCGATGAAACACAAGGGATTGTCATAGAAGATTCAAATGGTAATCAATTTGTGTGGATACCTGTAAAAAAAGCCTCTGATTTTAGCCAAAATTTATCATCATATCCTAATAAAGACAATATTCTTTCTACGTTTTCGGAGCCTAAAGGTGGTTATCCAGAAGAGCGGATATACTGTCGACCAAGTGGTTAACAAAGGAGGGGTTTATGTATCGAGATTTATGATTGCAAAATTAAATAACAATCTTGTTTCGAAAAAAGGAATGGATACAGTAAGAACAAATTTTTCGTGGCTTGGTGGTACGAATTTGGAGTTGAAACGTGGAGGAGTACGAGCTACTTTATATGTATATTAAGTTAATATAAAATTACAAAAATCAGCTTTTGAGGCTGATTTTTGTAATATTTGTAAGGTAACCAAAAATTTGAAGAAATAAGGATAGAGTAATCATCTTAGTATCAATCAATCCACACAAAACATTGCTATGTAATTAATCAAAAACGTACTAGGGCTAAGTAATAACGAACTGTTATCAAACATACCAAAATTAAAAGAACAAGTATTGCTAAGCTATTTGTTTTATGTTAAAATAGAAATAAGGAGTGAAAAAGAATAGTAATAAATATAAAAACAAAAACAAAAGCAAAGGAGGAGAAGAATGGAAATAAATGAATTAATTAAATTGATGCAAAAAAAGCAAAAAGCATATAATATTGCCAGAGAAGAATACATATTAGCAAAAGAACGAGAGTCAGATGAAACAAAATTGACTACATTAAAAGCACAATTAGATATAAAGGAAAAAGAGTATACAAAATTAGCAAAGGAATATGCAGATTTAAGAGATAAAAAATGGGCAAACAAAGCAGAAGAACAAGATAAAGAAGAGGAAGTAGCAGAGGAAAAAACAAAAAAAGAGCAATCTTCTCAAATGCCTAAAAAAGATAACATATTAAAAATAGAAGATAAATCAATGTATCAGCAAGCAATTCCAAAAGAGAGTTTTTGGGACGAACACAAAAAAGACATAGAAGAAAGTCCAAACTTTAAAAAGGCAGTAGAAGAATTAAAAAAGAAGATAGAGAAGAAGCAAGAAACTAGTAATATTCCAGAAGAAAAAGAAGAAACACAAGAAACAACGCAACAAGAACCCAATAAGGCATTACCAGTTAGAAGTTTTTGGGAAATTTATAATAGTACATGTACTCGGTCATGTGGGAAGTATAGCAAATTCCATAAATAAAATTGCCCATATGAAATTATTACCACAAAAAGAAGAAGACACCCTACAAAAGTTATTAAGCATGGGACTAATTCCAATAAAAGCAATCATGAAAGGCGTAAGTGTAATTCCCAATAAATTAATGAAAACAGACCAAAAAATTGCAGAAATGAGAGAAAACATAGATGAGCTGTCATTAGAAGATTTTCAAATATTAGTACAAAGTCCAGAAAAAGTAAATAAAATGTTTCATTCTCATGTAAAAGATACATTTGACAAAGACTACTTAGATCCACAATTTATGAAACAATATAAAGTAAATAATGCCTATTTAGATGTTGTAAGACAAAGATTAGGCAGAGAAAGAAACAGTAGCATAGAATTTTACAATCAACAAGCCAAAGAAGCACAAAAAACGATGCAAGAATTAGAAGAAATAGGACAAGCAAATTGGACAAAAGAGCAACAAACGCAATATATAGAAAACGTAAAAATATTCCAAGACAGTGTAGAAGAAGGAAAAAAATATCAAACAGAATTGGATCAATTTGATGAAGGAGCCAAAAAGAAATCAAGTTCCTATCGAAATATATCTGGTTGGTTTTTAGGGAAATTTAATCCAGACAATAGAAAGCAAAATGCAAAAATGGCAGAACTTGCTAAAAATAGAAGAGAAGTCGCAAAGTTAGGAAATGAGGTAGAAGTTAGTGCCATTACAGGGAAAATGCAAAAAATCTCCAAAGAAAATACAAAAATAAAAGGAAGAAGAAAAAATCGTATTGATATAGGATTATACAGTATAGAATCCCCAATTGAAATACTAGATAAAGGGCAACAAAACAAAGGAAGATTACTATTATCAAATATAGCTATCATAACTTCTATTATGGGACTAGCAAAACAAGTAAGAGAAAACATAGAAAATAAAGAAATAGTAGCAACACATAACGAACAATTAGAACGAATCAACAAAGAAAACCAAAATAGGCAAGTCAGTGGTCAAGTAAAAATCTCAGATTCTCCAATGGCAAAAGAAACACAAGAAGTTATTACAAAACAAAGTATCAATGCAGGATTTAACCAAGCAGAAAGAACAAATGTACAAGTAAATGAATTTGGGGCGACCTATATTCAAAAAGATATGCAAATACATGCCCAAGCTTCGCAAGCAACAACAGAAGCGCAAAATTTGTTAAATCAAGGAGAGACATTACAAGCCTTAAAAACAGCAGCTAACTATTATACAAAAGTCCAAAAAGACACACAAAAACCAATGACAGATTACGTAGCCTCTCATCCTCAATTTGATTATTCTGCCTATACCTTTGCAAGCAAAGCAGATATTAATAAAATATATGACTTTTTTGAGAAGGGAGTAATTCCATATCAAACAAATATCAATAGTGCATTAGCAAAAGCAATGCCAGAACTACATAGCCAAGTAGACAAAACAGCTACTATATTTTCATTAGCCAATAGTTTATATCAAACACAAAAAGAGGGAACCAAAGACATTAGAAAAGAATTAAAACTACCAAAAGATAAAAAACAAGAGAAAAAAACTCAATTTGAAGAAACAAAAAAGAAGTCCAAAGATAAAAAACAAAACAAAAAGAAGAAAAAAGATAAAGAAAGATAATGTTTTGTCTTTGCAATTTGAGTTAAAAACATAGAAAGGAAGATACCAATGACATATAAAACAAGAATAAAATTTGCAAATAGGCAGTGGCTAGTAATAGACAATATTCAATATAACCAACAAAAATATTACTATATCATAGAAGACATTTCAGAGCAACTAATTGGGCTAAATAGCTTAGAGGAATACGAAGGAAATTTTTTAGCAGAATTTATCTATGAAATAGACAATGGAAATTATAAAAATGTAACCGATCAAGAATTAATAGAACAATTACTAGCAATTGTTGGACAAAAAACAATATTAAACAAAGAGGATTTTAAATAAAACACACATATTATTATTGACGAAACCGTAAAATCATGATACAATAGAAACCGTTACAGAAATTGCATAAAATAGCAATTTCGTAGCGGTTTTAATTTATATGATAAAAACCAAAAAACAGGAGGTGAAATTTAAGTGCCAACAATTAATCAATTAGTAAGAAAAGGAAGAAAAACAGGAGTAACCAAATCAACAGCACCAGCGCTACAACATGGATGGAACTCAAAAAGCAAAAAACTAACCAACAACAGAGCACCACAAAAAAGAGGTGTATGTACCGTTGTAAAAACAGTTACCCCCAAAAAACCAAACTCAGCACTAAGAAAAGTTGCTAGAGTTAGGCTATCAAACGGATATGAAGTGACATCTTACATTCCAGGAATAGGACATAACCTACAAGAACATAGCGTTGTATTAATCAGAGGAGGTAGGGTAAAAGACCTTCCAGGTGTTAGATACCACATCATTAGAGGAACTTTAGACACAGCAGGTGTAAAAGACAGAATGCAAGCACGTTCTAAATACGGAGCAAAAAGACCAAAAAAATAAGCAAATTAGTAAAAAATAGTGCTTGTAATTCTTACTAAATTAGGCATTTAAATTTAGAATAGATTTATAAAGCATTATACGCAAAAAAATTTGCGAGTACCTAGATGTTTTTATAAAACATCAATAAAAGGAGACATAAATAGTATTTAAGCACAAACTTGCTAAAAGTACAAAATGTAGCCTTTATAAATAAAAAGGAGGGAAGAATAGTGCCAAGAAAAGGATATATAGCAAAAAGAGAAGTATTACCAGATCCAATATACAATAGTAAAGTTGTTACAAAATTGGTAAATAATATTATGTTAGATGGTAAGAAATCCGTTGCTCAAAAAATAGTATATGATGCATTTGATATTATTAAAGAAAAAGAAGGAAAAAATCCTTTAGAAGTATTTGAAGCAGCTTTAGAAAATGTTATGCCAGTCCTAGAAGTAAAAGCAAGAAGAGTAGGTGGAGCAACTTACCAAGTTCCACTAGAGATTAGACCAGAAAGAAGACAAACTTTGGGTCTAAGATGGATCGTGACTTATGCTAGAAATAGACATGAAAAGACGATGGCTCAAAAGTTAGCTGGTGAATTGATGGATGCGGTAGCTGGAAATGGTGGAGCATTTAAGAAAAAAGAAGATACGCATAGAATGGCAGAGGCGAATAAGGCGTTTGCTCATTACAAATGGTAAAAATTCCAATAAAAAACAGCAATTTGCACATTTTTTATTGAATTTAGATTCAATCTTAAATATACCAATATACGTTTTCAGATTGCAAAAAAGAAAACCGAAAGGGGGAAAATAGAGAAATGGCAGGAAGAGCATATCCACTAGAAAAAACTAGAAATATAGGAATTATGGCACATATTGATGCCGGAAAAACAACCACAACAGAAAGAATATTATTTTATACAGGGAAAACACATAAAATAGGAGAAGTTCATGAAGGAGCAGCAACCATGGACTGGATGGAACAAGAACAAGAAAGAGGAATTACCATAACATCTGCATGTACTACATGTTTTTGGAATGATAATAGAATTAACATTATTGATACACCAGGGCATGTTGATTTTACAGTTGAGGTGCAAAGATCTTTAAAAGTATTAGATGGAGCAGTAACTGTACTAGCTGCTAAAGGTGGGGTACAACCACAAACAGAAACAGTTTGGAGACAAGCAGACAAATATAATGTACCAAGAATGGTATATGTCAATAAAATGGACATTACAGGAGCTAACTTCATGCTTTGCATTGACCAGCTAAAAAACAGACTAAAAGCAAATGCTGTGCCAATTCAATTACCAATTGGAGCAGAAGATAACTTCAAAGGAATTATAGACTTAATTAAAATGAGAGCATTTATTCACAAAGATGAACAAGGAAAAGAAATTGAAGAAACAGACATACCAGAAGATATGAAAGATTTAGCACAAGAATATCATGACAAAATGATAGAATCTGTTGCAGAACAAGACGAAGAATTAATGATGAAATACTTAGAAGGAGAACAACTATCAGAAGAAGAAATCAAAAAAGGATTACGTGCAGGAACCATTGCAAACACAATAGTTCCAGTAACATGTGGTTCTTCTTACAAAAACAAAGGAGTGCAAGAACTATTAAATGCAATCGTTGATTACATGCCATCACCAGTAGATATTGCACACATTAAAGGTATTGATTTAAATGGAGAAGAAACAGAAAGAAAAACATCAGACAATGAGCCATTTGCAGCATTAGCCTTTAAAATTGCAACCGATCCATTTGTTGGAAAACTATGTTTCTTTAGAGTATATTCAGGAACATTAGAATCTGGTTCTACTGTATTAAATGCAAACAAAGACAAAAAAGAAAGAATAGGAAGAATTCTTCAAATGCACTCAAACCATAGAGAAGATATAGACAAAGTATATGCAGGAGACATTGCAGCAGCAGTAGGAATTAAAGAAGTAACAACAGGAGATACCTTATGTGATATGAATCATCCAGTTATACTAGAATCAATGGAATTCCCAGAGCCAGTTATCGATGTAGCAATTGAGCCAAAAGATAAAGTAGCACAAGAAAAATTAGGAATTGCACTAGGAAAACTAGCAGAAGAAGATCCAACCTTTAAAGCCTATACCAACCATGAAACAGGGCAAACCATTATAGCTGGAATGGGAGAATTACACTTAGACATCATTGTAGATAGATTAAAAAGAGAATTTAAAGTAGAATGTAATGTAGGAAAACCACAAGTTGCTTACAAAGAAACCATTAGAAACAAAGTAAAAGTACAAGGAAAATTCATTCGTCAATCAGGAGGTAAAGGACAATATGGTGATGTTTGGTTTGAAATGGAACCATTAGAACCAGGAACAGGAATTGAATTTGAAAGCAAAATTGTAGGAGGAGCTGTTCCAAAAGAATACATCAAGCCAATTGAGCAAGGAATGAGAGAAGCAGCAGAAAGCGGAATTTTAGCTGGATATCCAGTAATTGACTTTAAGGTAACCTTAGTAGATGGTTCTTACCACGAAGTAGACTCCTCAGAAATGGCGTTTAAAATAGCAGCATCCATGGCATTCAAAGAAGGATGTAAACAAGCAAAAGCGGTTATATTAGAACCTATCATGAAAGTAGAAATAACCGTTCCAGAAGAATATATGGGAGACGTCATAGGAGATGTAAACTCCAGACGTGGAAGAATGGAAGGTATGGACGGAAATGACGGAATGCAAGAAATTCATTCCTTTGTACCACTATCTGAAATGTTTGGATATGCAACAGACTTACGTTCTAAAACACAAGGAAGAGGAACCTATACAATGGAACCTTCACACTATGAAGAAGTACCAAAATCAGTTTTTGAAGGAATTGTAGCATCAAGAGCTAAAAAAGACTAAAATTCAATCTAAATTCAGCATCTTGCACATTTTCGTTATACCATACAAACCTCAACGTACCAACGTACGCCTTTGGCTTGTATGGTATATCAAAAATGCACAATATACTAAATTTATATTGAATTGAATGGTAAAAAATAAAAGCATCTTGCACATTTTCGATAAAACACTTGATTTTTTTTAAAAAGTATTATAAAATGCTTATACCAAAAAGTTATTAAATTTTATTAAATAAAAATTTGGCAGATAGAAATAAAATTTCTAGAAGCTAACAAAAAGGAGGAAATTTTAAATGGCAAAAGCAAAATTTGAAAGAACAAAGCCACACGTTAACATTGGAACAATTGGTCACGTAGACCATGGAAAAACAACAACAACAGCAGCTATTACAAAATACCTATCATTATTAGGAAAAGCACAATATGAAGCATACGACAAAATTGACGGTGCACCAGAAGAACAAGCAAGAGGAATTACAATCAACACAGCACACGTAGAATATGAAACAGAAGCAAGACACTATGCACACGTTGACTGTCCAGGACACGCAGACTACGTAAAAAACATGATCACAGGAGCTGCACAAATGGATGGAGCTGTATTAGTTGTATCAGCAGCAGATGGACCAATGCCACAAACAAGAGAACACATCTTACTTGCAAGACAAGTTGGAGTTAAATACATTGTAGTATACTTAAACAAATGTGACATGGTAGACGATCCAGAACTATTAGAATTAGTTGAAATGGAAGTAAGAGACCTACTAAGTGAATATGACTTCCCAGGAGACGACATTCCAATCATCAAAGGATCTTCATTAAAAGTATTAGAAAGTTCATCTACTAACCCAGAAGATGAAGTATACAAACCAATGAAAGAATTAATGGAAGCAATCGACTCATACATCCCAACACCAGAAAGACCAATCGACCAACCATTCTTAATGCCAGTTGAAGACGTATTCACAATCACAGGACGTGGAACTGTTGCAACAGGTAGAGTAGAAAGAGGAACTGTAAAAGTATCAGACGAAATTGAAATCGTTGGACTATCAGCAGAAAGAAAGAAAACAGTAATCACTGGAGTTGAAATGTTCAGAAAACTATTAGACCAAGCAGAAGCAGGAGACAACATAGGAGCATTACTAAGAGGAATTGACAGAAAAGAAATCGAAAGAGGTCAAGTTTTAGCAAAACCAGGAACCATCAATCCACACACAAAATTCACATCAGAAGTATATGTACTAACAAAAGAAGAAGGTGGAAGACACACACCATTCTTCAATGGATA
>CASUIT010000074.1 GCA_949455995.1 uncultured Clostridia bacterium | reverse complement strand
TGGTTTCCAGAGCATGAAGTAAGATATGTTTCTGTAACAGATGGGATAGACACCTTTGCTACTAATAATGGCAATAATGACATAGCACCTTTTAAATCTATCTTAAATGATATGTATTCCAAAGATTTATCTAAAAAGATTAGGACAGCCTTACATACTATGCAAAAACAAGGAAAATGGGTAGGAGGAAAAACAGCATTAGGATATGTAAAAGATTCAAACAATAAAAACAAATTAATGATATGTGAGCCAGAAGCGGATATAGTTAGAACTATTTTTCATAAGGCTAGTTTACGGAGAAGAAGTAGGAGCCATCAAAAACTATCTAAATGACAACAAAATACCAACAGCGAATCAAATAAGGTATAACAAAGTAACTTTTTGGGAAAATAAAACAGTAAAAAACATCTTAAAAAACGAGGTATATATTGGAAATACTGTGCAAAATAAGAGAAGTAGAATAAGTTATAAAAACAGAAAATTAAGAAGTAATCCACAAGAACAGTGGAACATTGTGGAAAACACACACGAACCAATCATTGAAAAGCAGCTTTTTGACAAAGTACAAAAAATGGTAATTGTGCAAAAATATAATAGAAATGAAAAAAAGCATAAGTTTTTATTAGATGGATTATTGTTTTGTTATGAGTGCAAACACAAAATAGGAGTAAGAGGAAAGAAAAACGGATATATGTTTATGATATGTAATAATTATCGTAGAAACTCAAAATTAGGGCTTTGCACATCACATGGATTTAGTTATGAAGCATTAGAAAAAACAATACTACAATACATAAAGAATTTGTTTCTAGCAATTGATAGTAAGAAAATAGAATTAAACATAAAAAACAATAGAACAAAACAAGATTATGGAAAAATGCTAAAACAGAAACAAACAGAAATTAACCTTATAAAAGATAACATAGACAAAATGTATGTTGACAAATTAAACGGTAAAGTTAGCGAAGAAATGTATGAAAGGGTATTTAACAAACTAATCAATGAAGTAAATGAAAAAGAAAAAGAATACAATAAGTTAAAAAACAAAAAAGAAAATGCTATGCAAGATGATAGTAAAGAGATAGAAAACATTGTTAAAGAATTTTTAAAACTAGAAAAGCCGACACCTGAAATAATGAAAATAATTATTAATAAAATAGAAATACACCAAGATAAGCAGGTAGATATCATTTTTAATTTTAAGAGATTAAATGATATTAATATCAAAAATGCACAAAACGACTAATCTAATATTTGATATCAGATTAATCGAAACAAAAAAATCAAAACTGTCTACTTTGACATCAACCAGAAGGGATATCAATGGCAGTACCCATGAAACAAGGAGGAATAAAAATAACAAAAGTCATATTTTACGTAATACTATCAGGAATTACCACAGGAATAGGAGCTTTTTTTGGAGCTATTATTGGTTCTATCTCACAAGAAATCATAGCCATCTGTCTAAGCTTTGCAGCAGGAGCTATGTTATATATTGTATCTGGAGAATTAATACCAGAAGCAAACCATTTATATCATGGAAGAATGACAGCCACACGGAAACATAATAGGATTTTTAATTGGTATATTTGCAACAAAGATATAAAAATTTAACTTTTTAATCAAAAACATATTAAGGCTAAGTAATAGCTTTCCACCTACAAGAACCAAAAGTAAAATAAAAAAATACTTGCTTTTTAGAAAAAGATATAGTAAAATACAAACAGATATTTGAAAAAAGGAAGGAAGACAAAATTTTATGCAAAATATATTAGAAGGATTAAATGACAAACAATATGAAGCAGTAATAAACACACAAGGACCATGCTTAGTCATTGCACGGAGCAGGAAGTGGCAAAACAAAAGTACTAACCCATAAAATAGCCTATTTAATGGAAGAAAAAAAAGCAAAACCATGGGACATTTTAGCCATTACATTTACCAACAAAGCAGCAAATGAAATGAAAGAAAGAATAGCAAACTTAGTTGGAGATTCAGCAAAAGACATTTGGATGGGAACCTTTCATTCCATTTGTGTACGTATTTTAAGAAGATTTATCGAAAGAATTGGATATGACACATCCTTTATCATATTCGATACAACAGACCAAAAAACAATAATAAAAGACTGTTTAAAAGAATTAGCCATAGATGATAAACTATTAACCCATAAAAGTGTACAATCCGAAATTAGCAATGCCAAAAACGAAATGTTAGAACCAGAGCAATACACTCTAAGAGCCAGTGGAAACTTTAGAAAAGAAAAAATAGCAACTGTATATGAACTATATCAAAAAAGACTAAAAGAAAACAATGCCATTGATTTTGACGACATCATCAACTACACCATAAAAATTCTTATGGAAAATCCAGACGTCTTAGAATACTATTCCAAAAAATTTCAATACGTATTAGTAGATGAATACCAAGACACCAACAAAGCACAATTCACGCTAATAACACTATTTGCTTCAAAAAACGGAAATATTACGGTAGTAGGAGACAATGATCAAGGAATCTATAGTTTTAGAGGAGCAGATATATCAAACATCTTAAACTTTGAAAGAGACTTTCCAGGTACCAAAATCATAAAATTAGAGCAAAACTATCGTTGTACCCAAAACATACTAAAAACAGCAAACAGTATCATAAAAAACAACGAAGTAAAATATAAAAAAGAACTATGGACGAAAAATGACGAAGGAAACTTACCACACATCTATCAAGCAGAAAATGAATATGATGAAGGAGCCTATATCGTAGAGCAAATAGAACATCTAAAAAGAGAAGAATATTACGAATACTCAGACTTTTCCATTTTATATAGAATGAATACACAATCCAGAGCAATCGAGGACATTTTAAGAAGAGAAAAGATACCATACAAAATAATAGGAGGATTAAAATTCTATGAAAGAAAAGAAATAAAAGACATCATAGCCTATTTAAGACTAATTCAAAACAGTAGTGACAATTTAAGCCTAAAAAGAATTATCAACGAACCTAAAAGAGGAATTGGAAAAACCAGTTTAGAAAAAATAGAGCAATTAGCAAATAATAATGAAACATCTATGTATGAAATCATAAAAAAAGCAGATGAATATGGCTTAAACAGAGTATACTTAAACTCAAGAGAATTTATCAATATCATAGAAGAACTAAAATCCAAAAAAGAAAATATGCCCCTATCAGAACTGATTCAAACAACACTAAAAAAATCTGGGTATACAAAAGCCTTAGAACAAGAAAAAACAATAGAAGCAGAAAACAGGATAGCAAATTTAGATGAATTTTTAACAGTTGCCATAGAATTTGAAGAAGAATTTGCAGAAAACAGTTTAAGTGAATTTTTAGAAGGAATTACCTTATCTAGTGACTTAGATAATATAGAAGAAGAAAAAGCAGTTACTTTAATGACATTACATAGTGCCAAAGGGTTAGAATTTCCAGTGGTATTCTTAGTAGGAATGGAAGAAGGAATTTTTCCAGGTCACCAATCTATGATGGAACCACAAAGTCTAGAAGAAGAAAGAAGACTATGTTATGTAGGAATCACAAGAGCAAGAGAAAATTTATATTTAACCTGTAGTAAACAAAGAACAATATTTGGATCAACTAGTTATAATCCTATCTCAAGGTTTTTACAAGAAATACCACAAGAATTATTACAAGGATATGAAGACGTATTTGGAGAAAACACAAATAAAGAAGAAATGTTTAAAGATACATCATATACTTGGAGCTATGGTAGCAAAAACAATGGAAACATAAAAACATATAAAATAAATGAAAAAGAACCAATAATGGTAGCAAAAAACAAAAGCAATTCTAATTTTATATTTAAAACAGCAGAAAACTTTTTAAATAATCTAGATAAAAAAGTAGACTTATCACAATATGAAGTGGGAGTTAGAGTATTTCACAAAAAATTTGGAGAAGGAACCATTCATTTAATAGAACCAGAAGGAGAAGATTTAAAAGTAGATATAAACTTTGACAAAGTAGGTCATAAAAGACTAATGGCAAGGTTTGCAAATTTAGAAATAATCAGTTAAATAATAAAATAAAAATATTTTAGAAATATACTTGACAAAAGGAAAAACATATAATATAAAAGAAATATAAAATGAATTATTTACAAACTTGAGAGGAGGTGAACTCTACAAAATGAGTTCAGAAGAAGTATTAGAAAAAGTAAAAGGAATCATTGTAGAACAATTAGGAGTATCCGATACAGCAGTAACCATGGAAGCATCATTTATCGATGATTTAGGAGCAGATTCATTAGACATTGTTGAATTAGTGATGGCATTAGAGGAAGAATTTGATATAGAAATTCCAGATAACGATGCAGAAAAAGTAGTAACAGTAGGAGATGTAGTAGATTACATAAAAGAAAATGTAAAATAAGCTAAAAGAAGAGCCAATAATTTTAATTATTGGCTCATTTTGTTGTATAAGAAAAATCAATTTTTACAATCTTTTGGGCTTAGACTAGGTAGTATTATTATGATAGTTAAAAATAAAATTAAAAAATAAAACTTTCTAAAACATTAGGATAAGATCTAAAAAAAGTTAACATATAATCCATTATCGTATTTTTTCTAATAGAAGTATTAGAAAATAAATTAAAAGTTGCAATATTAGAACCATTAGAAGAAATTGTCAAATTTCCAATCCAATCACCTTTATTTAAAGGAGCTTGTAAGTTATTTTGAACAGATATAGTAGCCTCAACAGAAGAAATTAGTTCTTTTTCTAAAGGAATCATAGGAAATTCATCTAAATGCGTATCTGTTTTAATCTCTACATCATTTGAACAACCCTTTTCAACAAAAAAGAAATCTGAATGTTCATTTTTCCAATTTTCCATATATTGTTCAACAAATTTTTTAAGATCAAAGTATTCAAAACTTTTAAAACTATGTTCAATTAATTTAATACTATCTTGTGTTCTAAAATTTTTGGTATCGGCACCTAAAACAACACAAATAATATCCATATTACCTCTTTTACAAGCAGATACTAAACAACGGTTGGCACCATTTGTAAAACCAGTTTTTATGCCATAAACTCCATTTAAATTACCAAGTAATTCATTTGTATTGGATAAAGTTTTTGGATAACCATTAATAGTAACTGTATAGTTTTTGGTTCCCACCAAATTTAAAAACGTAGAATTTTTTAAGGCATAATTTGAAAGAAGAGCTAATTCATAGGCAGTTGTATAATGTTCATCCGAATCTAAACCATGAGGAGACTCAAAGTGCGTATTAGAAAGTTCTAGCTCTTGAGCTTTTGCATTCATGAGGTTAGAAAATTCTAAAACACTACCAGCAACACTTTCTGCTAAGCAAACAGCAGCATCATTTCCAGAACACAATAACAAACCATACAATAAATCACGAATCGTAATTTTGTCACCAGTTTTTAATCCTAAACGAGAACCACCAGTATTGGCAGCTTTTTTAGAAACCTCCACTGTTTTATCCAAAGAAGAATTTTCAAGCACGACGATTGCTGTCATTATTTTAGTAGTGGAAGCCATTTTAACTTTATTTTTCTCATTTTTACCATATAATATAGTTTTGCTCAATCGATCCAAAACAACACAAGAACGTGAGTTTAGAGACAATAAATTTGAATCGATACTACTAGAAGTTTCTTGAATAGGAGTTGTTATGAGATCATCTTCTAGGCATAAATCATCACCATAAATAGGAAAAGAACTACAAAGTAATAAAATACAACTAAAAATAAAAAAGACTTTAGTTATGCTATTTTTTTGAACCATAATATCACCTATAAGAATATATTGTATAAAAAATAAAAATATGAATCAAACAGTTAATTAATGATAGGAACGATAATACAATATGAAAGAAAAAAGCTACGGAAAAAGAAAAAAATCAAATTAATTTACGTAAAATATTGATTTTATTAGAAAAATGTAATATAATTTTAATGTAGGGATTTATACAAAAAAAAATAGCTACAAAAAGAAATAGCCGTAAAGAAGAATAAAAATCCCTTATCATTTAAGAAGAAAAAGTACTATTGATTAAAATAAAAAAAAAGAGTAAAATATTGATACAATAGGAGGAATAAAGGTAAAGGAGAGAAGAAAAATGAAAAGAGAAAAAATAATATTTATCATTGCTATCATCCTATTTATAACATTTGTTCTGGCACAAAATGTAGTATATGCAGTTGCCACTACCATACCAGAAGGAAGTGAAGTTTACATGGGAATTACTACACTTATGACAAGTGGTAGTGCTTCCAACATGGGGTATGCAATTACTGCACCTAATGAAGCAGCTGGAATCGTAAAAATATGGAATATCATAAAATATAAATCAGCAACCTCTAGTGATTATGATAATGGTAATATATATTGTATCAAATCAGGAGTGGGATTCACAGGAGGAACTTATCAAAGAGCAGCATACAATATTTATTATGATATGAAAACAGAAAAAAGAGAAAACATAAAAGGCATAAAAGGAGATGTATTAAAAGACGTAATAGAAGGAAATCTTACAGGAACTACAATTAATCGTTACAGTGCACTTTTAGCAGTAATGGATATGTTATACTTACCAGAAGAAGGAACCTCACAAAAAGAAACATTAATGAGAACCATTGTAGACTATGCGATCAAAAAAGAACCAGGAAATGAATATATCGACATAATCGATCAAAATCCAATGGAAGATCCTTTAACAGACGAAGACATAAAAGCAGTACAACAAGCAGTAATATGGTATTTTACAAACCATGAGAACACAGTATTTGACAAAACCAATATCAATAATGAATGGTTTTTATACACTTCTAAAAGTAATGCTGAAACAAAAAATGATTATAATCCATTAACCAATTATAGAATATTAAGAGGATTAGAAGCAAAATGGTTATATAACTATATGATTGAAGAAGCTAAAAAAAGAGCACCTCAGTACAATGAAGGAGAAACAACAGCAATAGGAAATCCTATTAGAGTAGATACAACAAATGAACAACTAAATTGTGAAGAATCTGGGGACAATTACATAATAGGACCTATTCACATGACACAATTAAATGCAAAACCATATGAACTTCAATTTACAGTAAAAAACAATGGAACAGCCATTTCAAATTACAAGTTATTAGATGCTAATAAAAAAGAAAGCACAAAAACAGTAAAAGACTTTGTAGGAAATAACTTTTATTTATCAATACCAAAAAATCAAGTAGACACCATAACAATTAGTACTACTGTAAATTATAAAGACAAGGAATTAAAATTATATGCTTCAACAGGAAAAACAGAGCAACCACTTGTAGAAGTTAGCAAAATTGACAAAAAAGAAACCGTTGAACTAACCATCACAAGAGAAAAACCATTTGATTTAGCCTTAAGAAAATACATCACAAAAGTAAATGGACAAGAAATAGCCATATCAAGAAATCCAGTAATAGACAGTACAAAACTAAACACACAAGACGCAAATGGAAACCAAATAACCACAGCCGAATACAAACATAAAAAAGACCCAGTAGAAGTAGAAACAGGAGACATCGTAACCTACAAATTAACCATATACAACGAAGGAGAAAAAGCAGGAAGAGCAGAAAAAGTAGTAGATCAACTACCAACAGGGTTAAAATTCAAACAAGTAATAAGTGGAAACTTTGAAACCGAAAGCTATGAAGAAAGTAGTAACATCTTAACCTTAAAAAGAAAAGCAGGAAACACAACCAACTTAAACAAATACAATGGAACCAAACCAGAAGAAGAAACAATAGAAATAGAATGTAGTGTAGAACAACAAGCAGATGCGCAAGATAGAAAAATATTAACAAACGTAGCTTGGATAGCAGACGCAATAGACGAAGATGGTCAAAAAATAGATAGAGACTCACAACCAGAAACCAAACCACAAGTAAATAAAGACAATATGGAAAACTATACAGGAAACAACAACAAAGAAGACCTAACAGACAAAGACAATTACTACAAAGGGCAACAAGACGACGACGACTTTGAAAAATTGGTATTACTACCAAAACAACCAGAAAAACCATTTGATTTAGCCTTAAGAAAATACATCACAAAAGTAAATGGACAA
>CASUIT010000073.1 GCA_949455995.1 uncultured Clostridia bacterium | reverse complement strand
TGAATTTTTGCGAAAAGCAATAGTAGAAAATGATTATCAAGCAAGAGGAATACAAATCCAACAAGATGAAATTTTTGTATCAGATGGTGCCAAATGTGACTGTGGAAATATAGTAGATATTTTTGCAACCAATAACAAAGTAGCAATAACCGATCCCGTATATCCTGTATACTTAGATACAAATATCATGTCAGGTAGAAACATTACGTATTTACCAGTAACACAAGAAAATAACTTTAATCCGCCATTACCAAAAGAAAAAGTAGACATGATCTATTTATGTTTTCCCAATAATCCAACAGGAACGGTTTTAACAAAAGAAGCACTAAAAAAATGGATCGACTATGCCAAAGAAAATCAATCGATTATTTTATATGATGCGGCATATGAAGCTTTTATTACACAAGAAGGCATTCCACACAGTATTTATGAAATAGAAGGTGCAAAAGAAGTTGCCATTGAATTTAAAAGCTATTCTAAAACAGCAGGATTTACAGGAGTTAGATGTGCCTATGTCGTAATACCAAAAGAATTAAAAGGATATACAAAAACAGGAGAAGCAATAGGCTTAAATAAATTATGGAATAGAAGAACATGTACAAAATTTAATGGAGTATCCTATATTGTACAAAGAGCAGCAGAGGCGACTTATTCAAAAGAAGGAAAAAAGCAAATCCAAGAAAACATCAAAGCCTATTTAGAAAACGCAAAGATTATCAAAGAAGGATTAGAAGAAGCAGGATTTAGCGTATATGGAGGAATCAATTCACCATATGTTTGGTTAAAAGTGCCAGAAAAAATGACATCTTGGGAATTTTTCGATAAACTATTAGAAGAAGCAAATGTAGTAGGAACACCAGGAAGCGGATTTGGAACACATGGAGAAGGATATTTTCGATTAACAGCATTTGGAACCAAGGAAAATACAATAGAAGCCATACAAAGGATAAAAAATATGTGACAAAAGGGGCGTCCCTTTTTGTCACATGATATAAAAACAAAACAAAAATTCGATAAAACACTTGACTTTTTAGTCAAGTGTTTATATAATGGGAATATAAAAAATAAAAAAGAAATGGAGAAAATAATGAAAGAAAAATTTTTAGAAGCACTAAAAACAGTAAAAAGAGAAGGTATAGAAGAATTAATTAACTTTTTAGAAAAATCAGACTTTTTTATCGCACCAGCAAGTACTAGATTTCATGGAGATCATGAAGGAGGGTTAGCAGAGCATAGTTTAAAAGTATATGAAATACTAAAACACAAAGTGCAAAATTGTATCATGCCAATTGAAATACCAGAAGAATCTATTATCATAATAGGTCTATTACATGACATCTGTAAAACGAACTTCTATAAAGTGGACTATAGAAATGCCAAAAATGCACTAGGAGTATGGGAAAAGGTGCCATACTATACAGTAGATGACACCATACCATATGGACATGGAGAAAAATCAGTAATGATGATTACAGAATATATCAAACTAACACCAGAAGAAAAATATGCTATCCGTTGGCACATGGGATATACCGAACCAAAAGAAAACTACAATGCTATTGGTAGCAGTTATAAAAGATATCCAATAGCTTTACTAACCCATGAAGCAGATTTAGAGGCAACCTATCTTTATGATATATAAAAATAGAAATTAGGGAAGGAACTAAAAAATGTTAGCATATATCAAAGGAACATTAGAAATGAAAATGACAGGATACATCGTAATCGATGTAGGAGGACTAGGTTACAAAGTATTCATGTCTGAAGTAGGAATTGAAAAAATAGGAAACATTGGGGAAACCATAAAAGTACACACATATTATAAAGTAAGAGAAGATGACATTAGCATCTATGGCTTCAATACATTAGAAGAACTAAAAATGTTCGAACTATTAATAAGTGTAAGTGGAGTAGGAGCTAAAACAGCACTAACAATGTTAGCAGTATGTGAGCCATCTGAATTTGCCTTAGCCGTTATTTCAGAAGATGTAAAAGCATTAACACAAATACCAGGAATTGGAGCAAAATCAGCACAAAGGATTATTTTAGAATTAAAAGATAAAATAACCAAACAACAACAAATAGAAAAAATAAACGAACAAATAAATAGCCAATCTAAAATAGAAGAAAAAATGCAAAAAGCAATAGAAAATAATGATAAAATACAAGAGTCAACAGCAGCATTACAAGTATTAGGATATAATAAAAAAGAAATAGAAAAAGTATTAAATCAATTAGACAAAAATGAATTATCAACAGAAGAGCTAATCAAAAAAGGATTAAACCTTTTAGGAAAATGATTTAAAAAACGGAGGAAAACACCATGAATAGTAACGAACCATTAGCCTATCGAATGCGACCAAAAACATTAGAAGAATATGTTGGGCAAGAACATATCATACGGTAAAGGAAAAATCTTATATAGGACAATAAAAGCTGATAGACTATCAAGTATTATTTTATTTGGACCTCCTGGTTGTGGAAAAACGTCACTTGCAAGAGTTATTAGCCAAACCACGAAATACAAATTTTATAAAATAAATGCCGTAACATCAGGAGTAGCAGACATCAAAAAAGTAGTAGAAGAAACTAAAAATTTCATGTTAAATCCCACAGGAAAAAGTATTTTATTTATTGATGAAATTCACAGATTTAATAAACTACAACAAGATGCGCTACTACCCTTTGTAGAAAATGGAACAGTAATTTTAATTGGTGCAACAACGGAAAATCCTTATTTTGAAGTAAATAAGGCGTTAATTTCAAGATCTATGGTGATAAAACTAAATCCATTAACCGAAGAAAATATATATCAAGTTTTAAAAAATGCCTTAGAAAGAAAAGATGGACTAGGAGAATATAATATAAGAATAGAAGACGAAACGTTAAAAAAAATAGCAACTATTAGTAATGGAGACGTAAGGACCGCACTAAATGGATTAGAAGTAGCCACTCTAACCACGCCAATTGAAAAAGACGGATACATTCACCTAACAGATGAAGTAATCAAAAACAGTATTCAAAATAGAAAAGCTATTTTTGACAAAAATGGAGAAGAGCACTATGACAATATAAGTGCTTTTATAAAATCGATGAGAGGATCGGATCCAGATGCTACCATATTTTATTTAGCAAGAGCATTAAACGGAGGAGAAGATCCCGTATTTTTAGCCAGAAGAATTGTAATATGTGCCTCAGAAGATGTAGGAATGGCAAACCCAAATGCTTTAGTAGTAGCAAACAGTGCCATGCAAGCAATTCATATGATAGGAATGCCAGAAGCAAGAATTCTATTATCACAAGCAGCAGTATATGTAGCAACTTCTAAAAAATCAAATGCAACTTATTTAGGAATAAACCAAGCATTAGAAGATGTAGCAACAAAAGACACAGGAGAAATCCCTATGCACATACGAAATGCACCAATTGAAAAAATGAAAGAATTAGGTTATAGTGAAGGATATTTATATCCACATGATTTTCCAGGGCATCATGTAGAGCAACAATATTTACCAGACAAAATGTTAAACACCAAATATTATAACCCAGATTAATGCAGTATTTTATCTTGTTATGTTTTGAGATAGGCACTCAAAACATAACATTTATCAATTTTTTTGAATAAAATGATAAAAATTGGAGAACCTACTAAAAAGTAGGTTTTTATGATGGGAAAAAAAGTAATAATAGGTTTATTAGCAGGAATAATAAGTGGATTATTTTCAACAGGAGGAGGAATGATACTAGTACCAGCATTTATTCACTTATTAAATTTAGATGCTACAAAAGCAAGAGGAACTTCTATATGTTGTATATTACCAATGGTAATAACAAGTAGTATTTTTTATTATCAAGGTAATTATATTAAATGGAAAATAGCATTTCTTTGTGCAATAGGAGGTGCAATAGGAGGATATATAGGTGCAAAATTACTAAAGAAATTACCAGAAAGAGTAATGAAAATAGCATTTACCATATTTTTAATTTATGTATCATATAAAATGATAAGTTAAAAAGGAGGGAGTATGACAGAAATATTAATAGGAATAGTAGCAGGAATCGTAAGTGGAACAGGAATGGGAGGAGGAACGATATTAATTTTTCTTCTTTCTTTTTTATTAGGAGTAGAACAACATGTAGCACAAGCTAGTAATTTAATTTTTTTCATACCAACAGCGATAGTAGCAATTTTAGTTAATTTTAAAAATAAAAATATAGATACCCAATTAGCCATTTTAATTTCGGTATTTGGAATTTTAGGCGCTATTATTGGTGCTAATATATCAATTCATATTGATGTGAATATTTTAAAAAAATGTTTTGGCATTTTTTTAGCAATGATAGCAATACATGAAATATATACCATTTTTAAATTATATAAAAAAAAGTATAAAAATAGCAAAAAAGAGAGAAAATAAAAATGAGGTGAAAAAAATGAAATTTGTAAAAGGTGTTATGATTGGCGGATTGATTACAACAGGACTAATGATGATGTATACAGAATCTGATGGAATGAACAAGAAAAAGATTATGAAAAAGGGTAAACAATTTGCGAAAAAAATGGGAATTATGTAAAAAAAGTTCTAAATTGTGAGTAAAACACAATTTAGAACTTTTTGTTCTTGTATCGGAAAAATTGAAGATTTTACCGATACAACAAAACACATTCCACACAAATTTGCTAAAGCAAATTTGGCGGACGAACAACAGGTGTGGCATGAAAGGTAATCTAAAAGGTCATGAAATTTTAATCATGCCACTGTTGTTGTTGTATAGGAAAAATCAAATTTCCTATTTGCATTCATCATGTTTTTCGCATTTATCACAAGCATCATGTGAATTACATTTATCGCAATCATCGATGAAACAATCACATTTATCGCATTTTTCACCTTTTAAGCATTTTCCTTCATGATGACATTTTGCACAAATTTTGATTTTTTTGGTATCATTTACCCAAATTTGAAGAGCGTATTCTTTTCCAGGACAAAGAGGTCCAAATACAAATTCTCCTTCTTTATCTGTGAAAGTGTGTCCAATAGGTCTTCTTTCTTCTTTACCATGTTCACAAACAAGTTCTACTAATTTAACAACAGCATTTGATACAGGTTCTTTAAAACAATTTTTTACTACTCCATAAATAACATCACGATTATCTTCTGGTAAAGTTATATCTAAATCAAATTGTTTTCCTCCAGAAATTAATCCATCAACATCTAGAATAGGGCAAAAAGTTTTTTTATCATCCATTCAAAATCATTCCTTTCTTTTCTAAATAACTTAAAAGTTACTTTATATATCATATGAAAAAAATGTAAAAGGTTGATATTTTCTGTCAAATTTTTTATAATATATTAGAATAATGCTTCTAAGGTTATGAGGAAAAAATAGGAGTGAGAATGTGAAGAAGAAAATTTTAATCATAGGAATAGAAACCGTTGTATTAATAGTTTTACTCATCTTTGTAAACTCTAAATGGATTGAAAAAATACCAGCTTGTTGGGTATATCAAACAACAGGGCTATTTTGTCCAGCCTGTGGAGGAACTAGATGTGTGATATATATATTAAAAGGAAGATGGATAGAAGCTTTTTTTTCTCATACGATATTTTTTATAGGGATACTATATTTTTTTATTATTAATATAATATATATAGTTAGTTTGAATAAAGCAAAAAAACTTTATCCTAAGTATTGGTATACTATTATTTTTGCAATTTTTTTAATAATTTACACAATTATAAGAAACTTATTGTAAAAAAGTCAAAATAATAGTATAATAAAACAAGTAGAAGGAAGGGAGAATTAGAAGATGGAAGAAGATAAAAAAGAAATCATAGAAATAGAAAAAACTAGTAATGTAGAGAATACTAAAAAACAAGATAAAGAATCAAAAGTTATAGAAGAACCTAAAAAAGAAAGAAAAGGATTTTGTATAGCTTCTATGGTATTAGGAATCGTAGCACTAGTATTTTTTTGTTTGTGGTACATATCCATACCTTGTGGAATATTAGCTATCATATTTGGTATCATGGGAATCAAAGCAACCAATAGAGGTATGGCAATTGCTGGATTAATAACTGGTTCCATAGGTTTGGTGGTATCGATTTTAATAGTTGTTATATTATTTATCGTTACTTTTTCATTCGGAATTTCTGGGATATTAGATGAAGTAGAAGATAGTAATTATCGTAGTTATTATCATTATGATTAAATACAATAAAACAATTGATTTTTTAAATAGCATAATTACCAGATAACAAAATAAAAATAGTTATATACATGAAAGTTTATCTATTTTTTCTTTGTAAATCCCACCAAATGGTTACTACATAAAAAATAGATAAACTTTTTAATCGAAAACATACTAGGGCTAAACAATAGCATGTGCTAACTAAAATTGAAAAAAATTCTTGACAATTTATTGTAAATTTGTTATGATTAAAAGCATATTTAGAAATAGAAGTGAATAATATTAATAAAAGAGAAATATATTATAAGTAAATAGTTTTAGAAATAAATATTTGCAGGTATAGTTTAGCGGTAAAATGAATCCTTGCCAAGGATTAGTCACGAGTTCAACTCTCGTTACCTGCTCCACAACTTTATAAGTTCTAAGTATTGAGAACTATTATATGGCGAGTTAGCCAAGCGGTAAGGCACGAGTCTGCAAAACTCTGATGATCGGTTCGACTCCGATACTCGCCTCCAACGAAAAAGCGAGAAAATATTGATATTTCAATATTTTCTCGCTTTTTTATATATTTTTATGTTAAAAATAAGAATGCAGTATTTTCAAGGCTTATAGAAGTTGAAAATGCAAAAAATAATTTTATATGGGTTAAAATTGGGTTAAAAAATAAAATTTATTGTGTTCGCTTGTATTTATCCAATAAATGTTATATAGTAGTATTTATAGGAAATGAGAATAAGCAGATGTGGTTTGCCACCTACATAACAGAGTTCAACTCTGGGAAAGTGAGGTGGTGTTTATGGAATTTATATTATTTTTAATATATGCTTTGGGATTTTCCCTAACTATAAACGTAGCCTTATTGACTGTTGTATTTATAATGTCGACAAATAAGGAATAAAATAAACAAACACATCTGTTAACTTTGGCGAGTTAGATGTGTTTAATCTCTCGGCAAGCCACGTTTGTGGTTTCCGTTTCCTATATTTATATTATACATAGAATTTTAGCTTTTGTCAAATGCAATTTTGAATAAACATTACATAGAAGTAATATGGAGGGATAAATGATAAAAAGTATATTTGATATAGAAAATAGATTAGATATTCAAAAAGAATTTCGAAAATTAGTACAACATTTGCACGAAGGTAAAGTAGGTAATTATAATAGCTCAAATTAATTTATGGGAATAATTGATAGACATATTTTTAGAGAATGGAAATATAGAGATACTATAATAGATGTAGAAGAATATTTAACACATATAGGCATTACTCGAGAGGTATTATGTTTAGGAAATATTAAAGAAGAGAATTTTTTATATTACTTACAATTTATTTTAAATATGAGGTATACTATGATTAAACAAAATAAAAATTATATTATTCCAGAAAATGGGAATATAGTATTATTAAATATTCCTTTAATACTTGAAAAGATGAATTATACATATCAAAATTTTGAAGATAAAGTTATTATAGTAAAGAGAAATGCAGATGTTGACTCTATTGTTGATAAAGTTCCACTATCGCTAGCAAAAAGACTGCTTGAGTATAATGATTTTAGAAATGAAAATGACATAAAGGAAAAGAGAGAAGTACTAAAAGCAATCGATTTACATATAGAAAATAGTAAAAAAGAAATTTCAGGTTTAGACAATAAGTTATATAATGCAATAGGTACTGTGGTTAATGAAATGGGTGTTAATCATGCAATAAATAAAAAATTTCAGAATTTAACAGAACCAGAGTTGATTAAATGGTATGATAAATGTTTTTTAATGATGATACATTCAATTAGAGCATTAGAAATCAATAAAATTAAAAGAGAAAGAGAACAGTTAATATCTAACAAATTTTAATTTATTGTGTTAAAAATGTATTAAAATGAAAAATTTTGAGACTATCGTAAAAGTTGTGTAAATCGGATTTCCTTCCGATTGATAACTTG
>CASUIT010000072.1 GCA_949455995.1 uncultured Clostridia bacterium | reverse complement strand
TATTATAACATATTTTTCATAAAATTTCAAAATGTTAGTAAAGTATTTCTTAGAAATCAAATAACTAACTATAAAAGATATATAATCAAACAAAAATTATTGGTAGAACAGTATCTTAAAAATACTGTCCTACCTTATGGTCCAAATTCTTGGTTTCCATTATTAGGTTGTTTTAATTAGACCTGCTTCATTTACCTTCACAGAGCCATGTTCTGCGAAAAACCCCAATCCCCATAAAAATTCGTAAAATTCTTCATCTTTATAATTGAATGATACACTAAATTTAAAAAAATATATATAGTTTTTTTTGAAAAACTTAAATTTGTCAATTATTATCATCTAAATCATCAAATAATTTACTATCGTAAAAATCTTTTATAGATATTCTAAACCCAATACAAATATAGTAAATAGTATCACAAGATGGAGCTTTTTTGATAATTTTATAATCACTTGCACTTCCTACTTGTTTAGTAGTATAATCTATTAAATGGAGGTATGAATATGAAAGTATCTACAAAAGGAAGATATGCTTTAAGAGTTATGATTGATTTGGCATTAAATAGCAATGGGAAATATATAACTTCAAAAGAAATATCTAAAAGGCAAGAAATATCAAATAAATATTTAGAACAAATTATAGCAATGTTAAATAAGGCAGGATATTTAGATACAGCAAGAGGAAATACAGGAGGATATAAATTAGCCAGAAAACCAAATGAATATATAATAGGAGATATACTAAAAGCCACAGAAGGAAATCTAACACCAATAGATTGTCTAACAGAAGAAGGAAAATGTAAAAAACAAGAAAGATGTAAAACATATTTTTTTTGGAAAGGATTAGATGATGCAATTAACGAATATGTAAATAATAAAACATTAGAAGATTTAATAAAATAGAAATCAAGTATGATTTCTATTTTATTGTTGTATAGGAAAAATCGAAGATTTTACCTATACAACAAAACACAATCCACAAAAAATTTTCTAATTCCCATTGACTTGGTAGGAATTAAATGTTATAATTCCTACTATAATAATAGGAAAAGAAGGGAATAAAAAATGAATACAATATATTTAGATAATAGTGCTACAACAAAAACAGATGAAGAGGTTGTAAAAGCTATGATGCCATATTTATTAGAAAATTATGGAAATCCATCATCTATATACAAAATAGGAAGAGAAAATAGAAAAATTGTTGAAGATTCAAGAAAAAAAGTATCCCAAATTTTAAATGGTGAGCCAAACGAAATATATTTTACTTCTGGAGGAAGTGAAAGTAATAATACAGCAATTAGAGGAATTCTATATAGTTATAAAAATAGAGGAAATCATATTATTACTTCTAGAATGGAACATCCATCAGTATTAGAAACTTGTAAACAATTAGAAAAAGAAGGATGGGAAGTAACATATATAGGAGTAAATGAAAATGGAATAGTTGATTTAGAAGAATTGAAAAAAGCCATAAAACCAAATACTATACTTATTACTATTATGTTTGCAAATAATGAAATTGGAACAATACAACCAATAAAAGAAGTAGGAAAAATTGCAAAAGAACACAATATTATTTTCCATACAGATGCAGTACAAGCAGTTGGAAATATACAAATAGATGTAAAAAAATTAAATATTGATAGTCTTTCATTGTCAGCACATAAATTTTATGGACCAAAAGGGATTGGAGTTCTATATGTAAAAAAAGGAATACAATTTAATAAGTTTATAAATGGGGGACATCAAGAAAGAAATAAAAGAGCAGGAACAGAAAATGTAGCAGGGATAGTAGGACTTGCAAAAGCAATGGAACTAGCATACAAAGATTTAGAAGAACATAATAGAAAAATAAAAGAATTAAGAGATTACTATGTAGAACAAATAAAAGAGAAAATACCATATATAAAAATAAATGGAGATATAGAAAAAAGATTATCTGGAAATAGCAATATTTCATTTAGATTCATAGAAGGAGAAGGGTTACTATTAAATTTAGATTTAAAAGGAATTTGTGCATCTAGTGGTAGTGCTTGTACTTCAGGTTCACTTGATCCATCTCATGTGTTACTTGCCATAGGATTACCTCATGAAATAGCGCATAGTTCTTTAAGAATTTCGATAGGAAAGTATAATACAAAAGAAGAAATTGACTATGTTGTAGAAAATTTAGTAGAAATAGTAGGAAGATTAAGAGAAATGTCGCCATTATGGGAAAAATTTATTGAGGAGGAAAATAAATAATGGAATATTCAAAAAAAGTAGTAGAACATTATACAACCCCACGAAATGTTGGAAAAATAGAAAATGCTTCTGGAATTGGAGAAGTTGGAAATGCTGTTTGTGGAGATATTATGAAAATGTTTATAAAAGTAGAGAATAATATTATAGTAGATGTAAAATTTAAAACTTTTGGTTGTGGGGCAGCTATTGCAACAAGTAGTATTTCAACAGAAATGATAAAAGGAAAAACGCTAGAAGAAGCATTAAAACTAAAAAATACAGATGTAGTAAATTCATTAGGAGGACTTCCACCAGTAAAATTACATTGTTCTGTTTTGGCAGAAGAAGCAATACACGAGGCGATTGCAGATTACTATAGAAAAACACGGAAAATTAACAGAAGAAGAAATAAAACAAAAATGTAATTTAATAGAAAGAAATTGTTAAAGGTATTTAGAAAAAAATCTAAATAGATATTGACAGAAATAATTAGAAATGTTATAATCTATTTAGAAATATTTCTAAATACTAAAGGAGAGTGGTAAATTTGGGAATGTCAGAAACACTAAAAGCAATATCAGATCCTATAAGAAGAAATATACTTGAAATGCTAAAAGAAGAGAGAAAATCAGCAGGAGAAATATCAGAAAAATTCAATCTTACAGATGCAACTGTTTCATATCATTTATCACAACTAAAAAAAGCAAAATTAATAACCCAAACAAAACAAAAAAATTTTATTTTTTATGAATTAAATAGTTCGGTATTTGAAGAAGTATTAGTTTGGATTTATAAGTTAGGAGGGAAAAAAAATGAAAAAGAAAAATGAAAGAATACTAATATTAACAGTTCTAATATGTTTATTACCAATAATATTAGGAATAATACTATATGATAAATTGCCAGAACAAATACCTATTCATTTTACAATAAATAATGAACCAGATAATTATGCATCCAAAAACTTTGCATTATTTGGTTTACCAATCATTATGGCTATTGTTCAAGCCATATGCATATTTGTTACAATGAAAGTAAGCAAATTAAAAAATGATGAAAAACCTAAAATTATTAAAATAATGGAATGGTTTATACCCATAATAACAGTACTAATGTATATCATTATGGTAGAAGTTCCGTTGGGAAGCACAATATATGTTGGTAAAAGTATTTGTTTGATTTTAGGAGTATTATTTATTGTAATAGGAAATTATTTTCCTAAAATGAGTTATGAAGTAGGAAAAGTCACATTTCATCCCATGCCAAAAAGTGAGAAGACATTTAGAAAAATGACAAAAGCAATTGGATATTCATTTATTATAATAGGAATTATATTATTAATATTAATAATATGGATATAGTCAAATTGCTAACAAATAAAGAAGAAGCTTGTAAGTTAACGAAAATAAACTTCAATTTGCTCCTTCTTTATTTTTGCATCTAGAAAATAGAAAAATACTCTAAATAACAACAAATAAATCCATTACCAACCATTTTCTAATGTTAATTTTTTTCATCATGCAAAATTCCTTTCTTTAATAAATTTTCAAAAGTATCACTAAATTCTTTTTTATATTTTTTTAAATTAATTGGTTTTAAGTTTTTATCAGTAAAACAATGTTTTGTTTCGCCTATTAAAATACTTTTTCCAGTATGTTTTTCCCTTATATGGTATCCAATGGTTAATTTTACTTTTGAATAATCTTTTACAAATGTGTCTATTAATATAGTATCTCCAAATGTAATGTGGTATTGATATTTGCATTTTACTTCCAATACAGGAATAGTAATACCATTTTCTTCTAATAAGGTAAATGGCATTTTAATATCTTCTAACCAATTACTTCTTGCTTCTTCCATATAGCGAATATAGTTGGAATGATGGACTACTCCCATTTGGTCCGTTTCATAATAATTAATTTTTCTTTCATATGTGTATTCCATTATATATCTCCTTATGATAAAAAGTATGCAAGTATTGTATCACTGTATTAATAACGATGTCAACCTAATTCCAATTTTTTAATAAGAAGAACCTAAGCTACTAAAAAAGAATAGGGATTGAAACAAAAAACAATTTATGATATAGTATAAAGGTATTTTCGATAGAGCAAGGAAGGAGAAAAAGTGCATGAGTAGAGGGAAAAGGTACGAAGAGCCAAAATTAAACCTAAAAAAAGTATTTGCAGTAATAATAGCAATCATAGTGGTTATCATGTTTATTTTTATTATCAAAGGAATATTAACCAAAGAAAAAGAACAAACCAAAATAACTAGCAAAGACTATGTAGCAATATTTAAAGATAATAAATGGGGAGTAATGGACTCAAATGGAGAAATAGTAATTGACCCTTCTTATGGAGAAATGATTATCATTCCAAACAGCAAAGAGGATATATTCCTATGTATTAGTGATGTCAACTATCAAACAGGAGAATACAAAACAAAAGCATTAAATAATAAAAATGAAGAAATATTTACAAATTATCAGCAAATAGAATCCATTTCTAACAAAGATAGCAATAATAACATATGGTATGAAAAAGAAATATTAAAAGTCAAACAAAACGAAAAATATGGAATCATAAATTTTGCAGGAAAAGAACTAGCATCCTGTCATTATGATGAAATCACCACAATAGAGGGAGTAGAAAACATTTTAAAAGTAGTAGAAAATGGAAAAGTAGGCATAATAGATAACCAAGGAAGAAAAATTTTAGACACAAAATATGTAGACATTACGAACCTAAAAAAAGGAAAAAAAGAAGAATTTATCATAACAGGAGAAAACGGAAAATTTGGAGTCATTAATTATTCTAATCAAGTAGTATTAGAACCAAAATATGACAAAATAGAAAAAATAAGCGAAAATGACATGTATTTAGTCGTAAAAGATCAAAAACAGATTTTAATCAACAAAAACGAAGAAGAAATATTAAACAATGGATATGACCAAATAATAGAAATCCTAAAAAACCAAGAAAATGGGGTTATCTATACCAAAAATAACCAATATGGAGTAATGAAACTAACAGGAGAAACCATTATTACACCTGAATACGAAGAATTAAAAGAGGCAAAATCTGGTATGTTTATCGCAAAACAAAATGGAAAATATGGAGTAATTAACCTACAAAAAGAAACACAAATACCATTTAATTACACAGCCGTTACCTATCATGAAAAAGCAAATATCTATATAGGAGAAAAAGAAGACTACACAAATGACATAATAGATAATAATCATACTACTCGTCAAACAGGAATTTTAATGGATTTAGATGAAGAAAAAGGATACATAGAACTAAAACAAAATCAAGAAGACAAATATTACAACTTTAAATTTGAAGAAAAGAAAATAAGTGAAATCTATACAAACCACACACTATTCAAAAGTAAAAAAGATGGAAAATATGGTTTTGTAGATAAAGATGGAAAAGTAGTAGTAGATTACCAATTTGATGATGCTACCAAACAAAATACTTATGGATATGCAGCCATAAAAAAAGACGGAAAATGGGGAGCCATTAACAGTAATGGAGAAATCGTACAAGAACCAACCTATGATTTAGAAGATTACTTAAAAATCGACTTTATAGGAAGATGGCATTTAGGAAAAGACATTAATATGAACTATTACAATCAACAATAAAAGAAAGGAAAAATTGAATGGAACTAAAGACAAACTATCAATATACTTATTTTATTCATCCCTTTATGATAAAGCAAGGAAAATATCAAAAATATATACTAAAAATGTTAAAAGATAAAAACTGTAATTTAAGAACCTTTCAAAAAGAAAAGGATTTAAAACTATACCAATACTTTTTGCCAAAAACTAGAGAATTTTTATTTTCTAGTTTTGAATATGGAAGTAGCAAAATAAGAAAATTAGAAGAATTGCCAATAGAAACTAGAGCAGCCTTATTAGCAAAAAATCCATGCAACATATTTGAATATTCTTTAAAAAAAGATATACAAGGAAAAATTGATAAAAAAGATGGAATCTTTTTTTCCATCCAAAAAATAGAAATCATATGTTTTTCTAGTGGAATATGTTTCTTAGCGATCAAAACAAATGTAGAAGAATATAGCGAATTTAATAATATCCTAAATTTCAACTATAAATTTAGAGACTTAAACAATGAAACAAACCATTTAGAAAATTATGATAATATACGAATTCAAACCGATTATTTTGCAGACACCAAAACTTTTCAAGAATTTATAAAAACAATAACAGGAGATAACACACAAGAAGTAGCTAAATACAATATAAATACCCAAAAGTTTTTGACGTACTCTTATGTTTGTATCGATCAAGAAGCTTGGAATAATAGCAATCACTTTGAAGAAATAACCAATCAATTTATGAAATATGTCAATATATTACCAGCAGACAGTAGTAGAGATTACGAATATGAAAAATTTGAAACTTTTTCTAAATGGAAATACGCAAAACTAGGACTAACCAAATTAGGAATTATGCTATTTTCATCTAGTAATGATATGAATAATTACACAATATTGCCACAAGAATATGAAAATCAATATTTCTATACCTATCTTTTTAACATATACCAGAAGATATACTTAAAAAAAATAGCATCAGAATTTAAAAACATAAAAAAAATAAGAAAAACGAGAAAAGAATTTGTAGAATTTACAAAAAATATATGGATTCAAGAAATCACAGAAGATGAAACAGGAACACTATTAAACCATAAACTACAAAAAGTATTTGAACTAGATAAATCTTACCAAGAAGTTAAAATAAAATACGATATTTTTTATAAAGAACTAAATATTGAAAAAGAAAGAAAAGCAAAAATAATAGGAGCTATTTTATTACTATGCTTACTCTTATTCAATATATTAAATTTTATAGCTTTGCACAAAAAGTAAAAAGGAGAAGACACGTGAAAATATGTTGTGGAACAGATATTATTGAAATAGAAAGAATAAAAAAAAGCATAGAAGATGAAAAAATAGGAAAAAATTTTGTAAAAAGAGTTTTTACAGAAAAAGAAATACAATATTGCGAAAATAAAAAAACACAAAAATACCAACATTATGCAGCCAGATTTGCAGCAAAAGAAGCAACCTTTAAAGCAATTTCTGAACAAATAAAAAATAAATATGAATTAAGTTGGAAAGATATCGAAATACTAAATAATGAGCAAGGAAAACCAAAGTTAAATTTAATAGGAATTGATATAAGCCAAATAGAAGCAATTGATTTGAGCATGTCACATTGTAGAGAATATGCAGTAGCAAATGTAGCAGTATTAACGTGTGAAAAAGGAGGTTAGACTTAGTGGAACTATTTGATAGTCATGCACATTTAGATGACAAAAAATTTGATACAGATAGACAAACTCTAATCGAACAAATAAAGCAAAGTAAAGTAACCAAATTAATATCAGCAGGTTATAATTTAGAAAGTTCAAAAAAAGCAATAGAGTTAGCCAAAAAATATAATTTTATTTATGCAACTATTGGTATTTCTCCCAATGATATTCCCAATACAAATGCAAAATTATTGCAAATGTTAGAACAAATCGAAAAATTAGTTGAGCAAAGTCAAAAAATAGTTGCTATAGGAGAAATTGGATTAGACTACCATTGGAATCAAGAAAATAAAGAACTACAAAAACAAGCTTTCATCAAACAAATAGAACTAGCAAACAAATTACAATTACCAATTGTAATCCACACAAGAGAAGCAACCATAGATACCATAGAAATATTAAAGGAAAATAAAGTAGAAAAAAAAGGAGTATTTCATTGTTGTCCACTTAATCAAGAATTAGTAAAACAAGCCTTAGACTTAGGGTTTTATATTTCTTTTGCAGGTCCTATTACATTTAAAAACGCAAAAAATGCAGATCAAATCATTCAAAAAGTACCAAATGAAAAGATGCTAATAGAAACAGATAGTCCTTATCTCTGCCCAGAGCCATTTAGAGGTAAAAGAAATGATTCGAGAAATGTAGAATATATCGCAAAAAAAATAGCAGATGTAAAAAATATGAAATTAGAGGAAGTAGCCCAAATTACTTATCACAATGCAGAAGAAATATTTTTAGGGGCAAAGGAAAAGTAAGAAAAAGATGGTTTTATTTTAAATTCCTTAATGCCTCAATTCTATCTTCT
>CASUIT010000071.1 GCA_949455995.1 uncultured Clostridia bacterium | reverse complement strand
TTTGTGTGATAGCATACTATGAAAACGAAAAATTTATGATACAAAAAGGAGAAATAGAAGGAAAAATAGCTAAAGAACCAAAAGGAGAAAATGGATTTCGGATTTGATCCTATTTTCGAATTAGAAAATGGAAAAACATTTGCACAACTATTAGAAGAAGAAAAAAATGCCATTAGTCATCGAAGGAAAGCTTTGGAAAATTTAGAAAAACAATTGACAAATCAATAACAGTATGATAAAATTAAAAACTGTAATCCGCTTAGTCAAGGTATCAAAACATTAACAAAACAGTTAATTACCTGAAAAATAAGGATTAGCGAGTATACAAACAAGGGAGGTGCATTTTAGATGTACGCAATTATTGAAAGCTGTGGAAAACAATATAAAGTGCAAGAAGGAGACGTTGTATTTTTTGAAAAATTAGAAGCAGAAGAAGGAAAACAAATAACCTTTGACAAAGTAATACTAGCATCAGAAGAAGGAAAAATACAAATTGGAAATCCATATGTAAAAGACATAACAGTAGAAGGCAAAATAATAGCACATGGGAAAGCCAAAAAAATCATTGTTTTCAAAATGAAAGCCAAAAAGAATTATAGAAGAAAACAAGGACATAGACAACCATACACAAAAGTAGAAATAACAAAAATCAAAACAGCCAATAAAAAAGCAGAAAAATAAAAATGAGAGAAAATAGAAAACAAAAACCGAAAGGAGTGAAAAAACATGGCTCATAAAAAAGGTCAAGGTAGCAGTCACAACGGTAGAGAGAGTGAATCTAAGCGTCTTGGTGTAAAAAGAGCAGACGGTCAATTTGTATTAGCAGGAAACATCTTAGTAAGACAAAGAGGAACCAAAATGCATCCTGGAACCAATGTAGGAAAAGGCAGTGACGACACATTATATGCACTAGTAGATGGAACCGTAAAATTTGAAAGAAAAGGTAGAGATAAAAAACAAGTAAGTGTTTATCCAGTAGAAACATAAAAAATACATAAACAAAAACCATTAATAAAATAGGAAAATGAAATTAGAAACATTTTTGTATTTTATCAATGGTTTTTATATTACAACTGTGAATGGTAACAGAGACCTAGCAAGGGCAAAAAATCGAAAAAAAAACTATTTACAAATAAGAAAAAATATAGTATAATTTTATGAAATAAAAAAGAAAGAGGTAGAAAAATGTCCAAAATAGTAGAAGATATCTCAAGAACATTTAACGAATTTTTATTATTACCCAATCTAACAGACCAAAGATGTATACCAAGCAACGTAAGCCTTAGAACCCCACTAGTAAAACACAAAAAAGGAGAAGAAGCAAAATACTATGCCAATGTACCAATGGTATCAGCAATCATGCAATCCGTATCTGGAGAAGAAATGGGAATAGCCCTTGCAAGAGAAGGAGGAGTAGCATTTATTTATGGTTCACAATCCATCGAAACACAAGCAGAAATGGTAAAACATGTAAAAAAACACAAAGCAGGATTTGTCATAAGTGATTCCAATGTAAAAGCAGGAACGACATTAAAAGAAGTAATTGAATTAGTACAAACCACAGGTCATTCTACAGTCATTATCACAGACGATGGAACAGCAAGAGGAAAATTTATAGGATTAGTAACCGATAAAGACTATCGAATATCAAGAGACAATTTTGACGAGCCAATTGACAAATTCATGACACCAAAAGAAAAAGCAGTATGGGCACATGAGGGAGTAACCCTATCAGAAGCAAATGACATCATATGGGAAAACAAAATTGCATGTTTACCTATCTTAGACCAAGAAGAAAAATTAAAATATCTAGTATTTAGAAGAGACTATGAAGAAAGAAAAAACAATCCAGAATCATTATTAGACGAAAATAAAAGATATATCGTAGGGGCTGGAATCAACACAAGAGATTATGAACAAAGAATTCCAGCATTAGTAGAAGCAGGAGTAGACTTAATTTGTATGGATTCTTCAGATGGCTACTCTATTTGGCAAAAAAACACCATAGACTTTGTAAGAGAAAAATATGGAGAAAATGTAAAAATAGGAGCTGGAAACATCGTAGATAGAGAAGGATTTATGTATCTAGCAAAAGCAGGAGCAGACTTTATCAAGATTGGCGTAGGAGGAGGATCGATCTGTATCACACGAGAAACAAAAGGAATTGGAAGAGGAAATGCTTCTGCCTTAATAGACGTTGCCCAAGCTCGTGATGAATATTATAAAGAAACAGGAATTTATATACCATTATGTATAGACGGAGGAATTGTACATGACCACCATATTACAATAGCATTAGCCCTAGGAGCAGATTTTGTTATGATGGGAAGATATTTTGCAAGATTTGATGAAAGTCCAACAAGAGTAATCAAAAAAGGAAATGCTTTTGTAAAAGAATATTGGGGAGAAGGTTCAAACCGTGCCAGAAATTGGCAAAGATACGATATGGGAGGAGACAAAAAACTTTCTTTTGAAGAGGGAGTCGATTCCTACATACCATATGCAGGTAGATTAAAAGACAATCTAGCTATAACCATAGCCAAAATAAAATCTACGATGTGTAACTGTGGAAGCATTACCATTGAAGAATTACATCAAAAAGCAAGGCTAACCTTAGTATCAGAAATAAGCATTACAGAGGGAAGTGCACATGATGTTATATTAAAAGAAATTGACAATCAATTTAAATAAATAAGCAAAGAATCGTAAAAATCCTGTTATGCAAAGGAAATTACGATTTTTTTAAATAGAAAGGAAAACGAAAAAGCATATGAAAGAACAAGTAGAAATACTACTTACAACCTATAATACAGACGAGAAATACTTAAAAAAGCAAATAGATAGTATATTAAACCAAACTTATCAAAACTTTACCTTATTAATTAGTGACGATGCTTCTACCAAAAAAGAAATAAAGAAGATATTAGAAGAGTATCAAAAAAAAGACAAAAGAATTAAATTGTATCTACAAGAAAAAAATATAGGATATAATAAAAATTTTGAATTTTTATTAAAACAAGCAAACGCAAAATATATTATGTTTTCCGACCATGATGACATTTGGTATCCCCAAAAAGTAGAAAAAAGTATTGAAAAAATACAAAAAGAAGGAGTAGATTTAGTATATAGTAATGCACATCAAATTAATGAAGAAGACCAAATTATACAACAAGACTATTTTAAATATAAAAATGTACCATTAATAGAGAAAAAAAGTAAATTAGCCATATCAAGATGTATTGGAATAGGTTGTTCGCAAATTATCACAGATACCGTAAAAAATGAAATGATACCATTTAAAAAAGAAGTAATAGCACATGATTGGCTAGCAGCATATATTGCAAATGAAAAAAAAGGAATGGCATATATAAAAGAGCCTTTATTTGGCTATCGTCTTCATAGTAATAATGTATTTGGAGGAAGAAACTTAAAACAGAATTTAACAATCTGGAAAACAGAAAATGGAAAATCCTTTAAAAGTTTTTTAAGATATAGAAAAGAAAAGGTAATTGATAAAGCCTATTTAGATGGTGCCAAAATGTGCTTTGCCTATGCTAAAATACCAGAGCATAAAAAATTTTTAACAGAAATAATAGCCTATTATGAGAATTTAGAAAAATCAAAAATAATAAATAGACACCTATTTCAATATTTTAAATTTCTAGCAGAAAAAAAATTAGGAAAAAAAATGTTAAAAGAAATTATTATTTTTCATTTTCCAATATTGGGGTATTTAATTTATTTATTATAGTAAAACAATTGACAAAAAGCCAATTTGAAGATAGAATAAACAAGAATAAAAACTTGTCAAAAAAATGTAGGTGAAAAGATGGAAAAAACAATAGATGTTTTACTTCCAACATATAATGGAGAAAAATATATAAAAGAACAAATCGATAGCATATTAAACCAAACCTATCAAAACATACAACTAATCATATCTGACGACTGTTCAAAAGACCATACTCTTGAAATTTTAAAAGAATACGAAAAAAAAGACAATAGAATAACAGTATACGAGCAAAAGGAAAACTTAGGATGTACGAAAAACTATGAATTCTTATTAAAACAAGTAAAAAACGAAATATACATGCTATCCGATCAAGACGATGTATGGAAACCAGAAAAAATAGAAAAAACCTATGAACAATTACAAAAAGAAAAAGCAGATTTAGTATTTGGAGATTTAGAAATTGTAAATGAAAAATTAGAAACCATAGCACCATCTTTTAATCAATTTATGAAACTAGACAAAAAAATAAAAAAATATAAAAATACTTACCAATTAAACTATTTATACAACTGTATCACAGGTTGTACCATCATGTCGAAAAAAAAATGGTTAGAAAAAATCTTACCATTACCTACTAAATCCAAATATGTGATACACGACTATTGGATTGGTCTAATCATTAGCTTAGAAGGCAAACTTTCCTATATGCCAGAAAAATACATAAAATATAGGCAACATGAAAACAATGAAGTAGGCGTACAAAAAATTTCACATCAATTTAATCAATTAGAAAAGGTAAGAGACTTATTTATTGAAGTAAAATTAGGTATTTTTGGAACTTATGTAGAAAATAAAGAAAAGTTTCCCAAACCATTACAAGAGTTAAATCAAAAAGCCTATGATTACTTTAAATTGTTAAAAAACAAGAAAAATAGCAACTTTAGAGGATGGCATACCTTTCACCAATTATACAAAACAGAAAACATTATCTATTATATAGAAAATTTTATCATTATGAATTTACCAAGGATAGGAAGGGTTTTATTTCAAATTAGATATATGATATTAAAAAAGATGAAAAAAAGATAAGGGAGAAAAAATATGGAATTTATAAAAACTGTCATCAAAAATAAAAAAGTTATATGGGGAATTGGAAAAAATGATTTTAAAAATCGTTTTGCCAATACTAGTCTTGGTTCTATATGGGGATTTTTACAACCATTTATCTTTATGATTACCTATGTAATTGTATTCCAATATATCCTAAAAGTAGGAAGCTCAGGAGATTATCCTTATGTTTCTTGGTTTTTACCAGCCATGTCTATGTGGATGACGGTAAACAATACCATTATAGATGCGAGTAATTCCATAAGAGCCTATAGTTATTTAGTAAAAAAAGTAGTATTTCCAGTTGACACCATACCTATGATATCAATCATATCCTCTACTTTTGTATCCTTATTTTTATTTGTAATATCTATTATTGTCAGTTCATGTTATGGATACATACCAAACTTTTTCATATTAATATATGCTATTTTTGCAGCATATTGTTTTATTATTGCTTTTACAAGAATTACAGCAGCAATTGTAACCGTGTTGCCAGATTTTACACAATTATTAAGTATAGTAATGCAACTTATTTTTTGGTTTACGCCAATTGTATGGAATTTTGAAATGCTTGCAAGCCATCCTATTGTCGAAAGGCTATTACAATGTATTCCATTTACCTATTTAATAGGTTGTGCAAGACAAGCCTTTATAGGAGAAAGAATGATTACAAAAGGATATGGAATTTATACACTTATATTTTGGTGTATTACTTTATTCCTATTTGTGTGGGGAAATCATATTTTTAAGAAAACGAAAAAAGATTTTGCAGATGTTTTATAAATAGGATAAGGAGAAAGAAAATGGAAGAAAATATTATTGAAATAAAAGACTTATGTAAACAATACAAAATGTATCATCGAAAAAAAGATCGTTTACTTGAAATTATACTTCCCAACTATGAAAAACATGATACTTTCACAGCCATGCAAAACTTTAATTTAGAACTAAAAAAAGGTGAAGTATTAGGAATTTTAGGAAAAAATGGAGCTGGAAAATCAACTCTTTTAAAAATGATAACAGGAGTAGTAAATCCAACAGCAGGAACCATTCAAATAAAAGGGAAAATAAGTTCTTTATTAGAATTGGGAACAGCATTTAATCCAGAATTAACAGGATATGAAAATATTTACCAACATGGTCAAATTATGGGGTTAACCCAAGAAGAGATAAAAGCAAAAGAACAAGAAATTATTGAATTTGCAGATATTGGAGATCATTTAAGTCAACCAGTAAAAACCTATTCTTCTGGTATGTTTGCTCGTTTAGCTTTTGCTTGTGCTATTAATGTAGATCCAGATATTTTAATTGTAGATGAAGTTTTATCTGTAGGAGATATGGCATTTCAATTAAAATGTTTTAAAAAATTTGAACAATTTAAAGAAAAAGGAAAAACTATTTTATTTGTAACCCATAATGTAGCAGACGTTATTAGAAATTGTAATAGAGCCATCATCATTTCAGAAGGAAATAAAATATTTGATGGAGATGTCAAACAAGGGGTAGATAAATACAAAAAAATGATAGTAGGAATTGAAGACAATGAAATCAAAAAAGACAACATAGAAATAGCAAAAGAAACAAAAGAAGAGATCGACATTCATAAAAATGACAAACAAATATGGAAAGATCACTTTATCAAAAATCCAGACATGTTAAGTTATGGTGATGGAAAAGCACAAATTATAGATTATGGAATTTTTGATTCAAAAGGAGACTATCAAACGACCATCAACAACGAAGAGGAATATAGCATAAAAATGAAAGTAACATTTAATGAAAGCATAGATGAACCTATCTTTGCCATAGCGATCAAAGACTTTAAAGGATTAGAGCTTGGAGGATGTAATACAAAAGCATATAAAGTATTAACAGGAACCTACCAAAAGGGAGAAACTGTAACAGTAGAATTTAAACAAACTTTTCCACTAGCACCAGAAAAGTACACTCTTTCTTTTGGCTGTACCAAATTTAAAGAAAATGGAGAATTAGAAGTATTTGACAGAAAATATGATGCGTTTTTTATAGAAATAATGGCATACAGAGATTGTTTAGGATTAATTGATTTAAAAAGTAAAATAAATATAATTAGAGGTAATCATTCATGAAAGTAAATTATGATTTTTATACAGGACAAGACAATTATAGTGATGGAGATATAGAAAAGGACATTATCAATTATTTAAAAGAATATGGAGAAGAAAATTACCAAGAAATATTCAAAAAAGATATGAGATGGCCTGTTTTTTACCATGTTACACCTATTCGAAAAAATATAGTAAATTGGTATCCATTTAAAGAAAATAGTGAAGTATTAGAAATTGGAGCAGGAATGGGAGCTATTACAGGTGTTTTATGTGATAAAGTACAAAAAGTAACAGCAGTAGAATTGTCAAAACAAAGAGCATCTGCCATAGAAGCAAGATGCAAACAAAAAGAAAATTTAGAAATTATTGTAGGAAATTTTAATGACATCCAATGGAACAAAAAATTTGACTACATTACCTTAATTGGTGTATTAGAATATGCACCATTATATACAAATACCAAAAATCCAGTACATGATTTTTTAGTGCAAATTAAATCCTTATTAAAGAAAAATGGAAAATTATTAATTGCCATTGAAAATCAGTATGGAATGAAATATTTTAGCGGAGTAGCAGAAGATCACACAGGCAAAGTATATGATGGAATTACAGGATACGAAAACAAAAAAGGCATACGAACTTTTGGAAAAAACGAATTAAAAGAAATTTTACAAAAAAGTGGTTTTGCATTTACCAAATTTTATTATCCTATGCCAGACTATAAGTTACCAAATGTTATTTTTTCAGATGAATACTTGCCAAATGAAAAAAGCATAAATGAGTATATGCCGTATTTGTCAGATGAAAATGCTTTTGTAGCATATGATGAAAAGCAAGCATATTTAGATATTATTAAAAATCATCAATTCGATTTTTTTGCCAATTCCTTTTTTATAGAAGCATCCATGGAAGATTTTAGTACAAAAATGGATTTAGATAAGCAAAAGTTAATAGCAATCGATGAGGCAATAAAGCCATTTTACCAAAATCATTATAAAATAGGAAAAAAGAAAGAAAATACACCATTAGAAAAACAGCTATTAGAAGAAAATCAAAAATTAAAGGAAGAATTAAACGCAATTGCCAACTCTAAATCGTGGAAGATAACAAAACCATTTAGAGATTTTACAAGTAAAAATAAATAGAATTTTAGGAGGAGAAAAAAATGAAGAAAACAAGAAATTTATTTACATCAGAGGCGGTATCCATAGGACATCCCGATCATGTATGTGATATGATATCAGATAGTATATTAGATAGTTGTCTAAAAGAAGATAAAAATGCAAGAGTAGCTTGTGAAACCATGGCAAAAGACGATTTTGTTGTGTTATCAGGAGAAATTTCAACAAATGCTAATATCAATGTAGAACAAATTGCAAAAGATACAATAAAACAAATAGGATATACCTATACTCCTAGAGTGATCAACTTACTTAGTAAACAATCACCAGACATAGCACAAGGAGTAGACATTGGAGGGGCAGGAGACCAAGGAATTATGTTTCGGATATGCAAATACTGAAACACCAGAATATATGCCACTTGCCATTACGATGGCACATGATTTAGTAAAATTGGCAACAAAACTAAGAAAAGATGGAAAATTTCCAGAAGCGGGACCAGACATGAAATCACAAGTAACATTAGAATATGTAGAAGGGCAAAAGACCAAAATAGACACGATGCTTATGTCTGTGCAACACACAAAAGAATATAATGAAACAGCATTTAAAGAATTTATCCAAAACAAAATTATGAAAGAAATTGCTCAAAAATATCATTTAAATACAGATTTTAAAATATTAATTAATCCAACTGGAAAATTTGTCATAGGAGGACCACAAGGAGATGCTGGATTAACTGGTAGAAAAATTATAGTAGACACCTATGGAGGAT
>CASUIT010000070.1 GCA_949455995.1 uncultured Clostridia bacterium | reverse complement strand
TTCATAGATACATATCCATCTTTTCCATCAAATGTTTTGATTTCTCCTTCTCTAATTGCAAAAGGTGATACCTGTGCTTTTATTTGGCTATCTTCAACCATTTTTTATTCCTCCTTTTTATTTTTATTTATGTGGTTGATACGATTAGTAATTTTACTTTTTGTTTTTGACGGTCTATTTTTTTTACATAAACATCTACTGTTTGTCCATATTCCATTCCTTCTTTATATTCTGCCATTCCTACTAAATTGGGTGCTAATTCTACAAAAATGCCATTTTTGTTTTTTTCTGTTTCTCGAATAATTCCTTTGGCTACCATTCCTACTGTGAATTTTTCTGCATTTTCTTCCCATGTTCCTAATGTTTCTTTATAGGATAATACTATTTTCCCTGTTTGTCTATCGATTGATTTTATCATAACATTTATTTTCTGTCCAATGTTTAGACGTTCAAATGGGGTTTTTATCCTTGCAACTGATAAGTCTTCTATATGTATTAATCCTACTATTCCTCCTCCAATTTCTATAAAAGCTCCATATGGTTTTATGCTTTTTACAATTCCTGCTAGAATTTGACCTTCTTGTAACTCGTTTTTTACCCATTCTAATGCTTCTTTTTGTACTTCTTTTCTGGATAAAATGATTTGATTTCCTTCTTGTTGTTCTTTTATTCTAAATTGCACAAATTTGTGTACTTTTCCTGTACATAAATTTGTTTTTGGTAGTCCATTTTCTTCTACGTTAATGGCTTCTATTTCCTGCCTTGGCATAATTCCTGTTACATTATTTTCAAATTGTATGTGTAAATTATAGTTTGCATCACATTTTTTTACAATCCCTTGTAAGGTTTGCTTGTTTTTTCTATATTTTTCTATCTCTTGTTGGTTTAATTGCGTAATTTCATTGTTCCATCCTTCTGGTTTAAATTTTAAAGTATTCATTTGTTTTTCTCCTTTTTGTCTTATGCGTTTTTTATATTATATCTTTATCTTCTATAAAATTCAACTTTTTTTATGATAAATTTTTATTTTGTAAGATTTCTATTTCTTTTTTGGTTAAATATCTCCATTTTCCCAATGGTAAATCTGTTACACTTATTTTTGCAATTTTACTTCTATGTAATGCTAATACTTTATATCCAATGGCTGTACACATTTTACGCACTTGCCTATTTTTCCCCTCATGAATAGTAATTTCTAATCTTGATTGCTTTTTTTCTTTATCTATTTTTAGTATTTTTACTTTTGCTGGGCTTGAGGTATAATTTTCTATTTTTACTCCTTTTTTTAGTGGTTCTATTTCTTCTTCTTGAATTATTCCTTTTAAGGTAACAGTATATGTTTTTTCTATTTCATGTTTGGGGTGTGTTATTTGGTAGACAAAATCTCCATCATTTGTTAATATTAAAGCTCCTGATGTATACATGTCTAGTCTTCCTACTGGAACAACTCTTTGTTTTATTTTTACTAAATCTAATACCGTTTCTCGGTTGAATTGCTCTTTTACAGTTGTTACATAACCAATTGGTTTATTTAATAATATATATACTTTTTCTTCTTGTATGGTTATGGTTTTTCCTTGATATTGCACAATATCTTTTTTGGGTTGTATTTTGGTTCCTAATTTTGTTACTACTTTGTTGTTTATACTTACTTTTCCTTGTTTTATGAATTCTTCTGCTTTCCTTCTTGATGCAATTCCTGCTTGTGCTAAATATTTTTGTATTCTTATTTCTTCCAAATAAATTCCTCCTCTAATTTGTCTAGTATGGTTTGAAAATATTTGGGCAATTTTGCTTCTAAATACATTTGTTTTTCTGTAGCGGGATGTTTAAATTGTAAACTTTTAGCATGTAAGGCTTGTCCTTTGATTTCCCATTCATTTCTCCCATTAGAATATATGCCATCTCCTATAATAGGATACCCTATTTGGGCTAAATGTACTCTAATTTGATGTGTTCTTCCTGTTTCTATTTTTATGCTCAATAACGTACAATTGTGTTTTGGATACCTTTTTATTACTTCAAAATGTGTAATGGCTTCTTTTCCTTTTTTGGTTACTGCCATCTTCTTTCTATCTTTGGTACTTCTTCCAATTGGCATACAAATTGTTGCTTGATTTTCTTTTACAATTCCTCTTACGATTGCTATATAGTTTTTTTTCACTTCATGATTTTTGATTTGTTCACTTAAATGGATATGTGCCTTATCATTTTTGGCAACTATTAAAATGCCAGAGGTATCTTTGTCAATTCGATGAACAATACCTGGTCTAATTTCTCCTCCAATCCCAGATAGAGAATCTTTACAAATTGCCATAATGGCATTTACTAAAGTTCCATCTAAATTCCCATTTGCAGGATGTACTACCATTCCTTTTGGCTTATTGACTACTATGATGTCTTTGTCTTCATAGATAATTTCAATTGGAATATTTTGTGCTTTTATATCAATTTCTTTTGGCTTTTCTGGTTTAATGGTTATTTTATCTCCTTCTTGTATTTTATAGGATGCTTTCTTTTTTTTTCCATTTACTAAAATCTTTTCTTCTTCTATTCGTCTTTGAATGGTTACTCTAGAAAGTTCTTTTTCTTTTGTTGCTAAATAATGATCGATTCTTTGGTTTGCTTCTTCTTTTTTTATGGTAAAATTTTTCAAATTTTATTCCAATCCTTTCTTATCTTCATCTTTTAATACTTTTTTTTCTTTTTTATTTCTCCATTCTTTTACGGTAAAAGAAGTAAAAATTGCTACAATGGCTATCCAACCAATTAGCACAAAGAAATCAGCTATATTAAATATTGGCAGATTTGCTATTGGTCCAAAGTCAATAAATTCTGTTACATATCCTCTTATTATTTTATCTATTACATTAGAAATACCTCCTGCTAAGATAAAACTTAAAAATATTTTTAATTTTCTATTGACAAATTGATTTTGCGTTGTTATAAATTTGAAAATAACACCTAAAATTACAATATTCGTTGCTACATACATGATTTTTGAATCAGATCCTATTCCATAAGCAGCATTGGTATTAGGACTAATTTTAAAATTTAATATATTAGGAATGATATTGGTTTCTTGTGTTTTTTGTACCCAAATTTTTAATCCTTGATCGATTAAAATAATTGTAATCACAATGCTAATTAATAGGATGTTTTCTTTGTTTATCTTTCTTTTCTTTTTTATTAGCGCTTTTTTGGATTGTTTTTCCATTTTCACTATCATTCCTTTTCTTTTTCTACTTTACTATTTCATATATTACAAAATAGTCGTCTTCATATAATTGCTTATAATTTTCTTGATCTGTTTTGGTAATTAGCATATTAACTTTTGAATTTTTATAGGTAATTACATGTGTCATTCCATATTCTTCAAATATACTACCATAAAATTTTCCGATACCAGATGTTTCGATAAAGTCCATAAAAATGTCTTCTTCTTTTCCACTAAATTCTGGTGCATATAGGTCTGCTCTAGAATCGATAAATACGGGAATTCCTTTAAATAATAAATAACTTCCATAGTTATATTCATTGTAAAATTTGGCGTTTGTTATATCAATATTTTCTAATATATAATCTGCTGCTTTTACTGGATAAGTAGTTTCATCTATAAAAAATGGCTTTTCATATTTCTTTTTTACATAATGATGACTAATACCTAACATTCCAATAATTAAAATTACCACTCCTATTGTTTTTACTAGTTTACTCTTTATTTCTTTTCCTTCATAGTATTCTTTAACATAATAATACATTACTTCCATGAGCAATCGGTTCAAAATAAGAGATCCTATGATGGCAAACATGGTAACTTGCCTTCTAGCACTTATCATTAGACAACATAGACCACCTAACATGAATAAATCATTTAATTTTATTTTTGCTTTTGTAAAAATTAATATTGCCAAAAATACAATAATTGTGCATGAAACTTCTGTTTCTGCCGATAAAGTCATTGGTAAGTGTTCATTAATATTTTTTGTGGTATTTCCTTCCATGGTTTTTAATAAATACGTATATGGTGTTGTTCCCAATGGTGTACATAGTCCTGTAAATAAACAAATAATCATAACTAGGATAAGCCATTTTATATTTGAGTTTTTGGTTAATTTTATTTTATAAGGATTTTGTAATTCTTTGGTTCTTTTTACTTTTACTTTATCAATATAACTTTCTAATTCTTGTAATTCTTTTTTTAATTGTTCTAATTCTTCTTCTTTTCCTTTTATTTTTTCATATTTATTTATTTGCATTTTCAATCGCTTTGTCTTTATTTCTCGATAAATAATAATTTGTGCAATAGATGCTATTATATATTCTGCTATATATGGTAAATATAATATAAAATAGAATGGAAATACGGCAACATGCGTATTGGCAATTATAATTGGTATGATAATTAATGCTATTGCATATCGTATTTTTTTGGTTTGTATAAATTTTTCGATAAAATATATGGTCCATATAAATAAGATAAAAGTTGCTAATTGTGCTCTTGCAGCTATATATCCCCTTATTAAAAAGATAACTCCTATTGTAATAAAAAATGAAAATAATTGGTTTTTTACTAATTTTTTATTAATCCAATAAATGGAGATTCCTAGTATAATAGATAATATACAAGTTGTTACATAAATTCCCATAAATCCAAATACTTGGTAGATAAAATAGGTCATCACATCATACCCCCAGTGTGGATAGGTGTAACCTAAATCTTCATGCCAAGAAAATGGATCTTGCCCATCTATTCCATATTGTGCAATATGTTCTCCTACTTTAATGGTGTAATAGGTATCATTTTGAAAGGTTATTGGTGTTATGGCAAAACAAAATATGGCAATGAGTATGATTGCTAGAATGGTAAATTGGATGTTTGCTTTTTTCTTCATTTTTTTATCTTCCCCTTTTTATTTTTTTTTATTATATCAAAAAAAGTTTTAAAAGACCAGTCTTTTAAAACTTTTTATATTTTTTACTTATACAATCGATTACTGTTTTTGAGTCTTATTCTTTTTTTACTATTTATACCGCTTCTTGGTTTTCTACTTCTGGTATTTCTTCTTGTTCTTCATTTTTTTCTTGTATGACTTCTAAGCTTCCTACAGAAACTTCGTAAGCTACTCTTGTTTGGATGGTTCCGTCTTCATATTTTTTCTCGTATGTTCTAGATTGTACTCTTCCTACTATTTTTACTTGTGATCCTACTTCTAATTCTTGACAAAATCTTGCATTTCTTCCCCATGCAATACATGGTATATAGTCCGATTTGTTATAGGCTCTATTAACAGCTAGTAGTATGTCTGATATTTCCCTTCCAAATGGCGTTTGTCGATAGATTGGTTTTTTACAAATATAACCAATTAGTACGACTTCGTTTGTTATGGTGTCTTTTCTTATTATTTCATTTTCTTGTTCTTCTTTGCTTTCTTCTATTTCCATGATGTCTTTGGCAAATACAGTTAGTATTAGCCTATTTTTTTCGTTTTCATAACTGTTGTAAGAACGAAATTGCCCTTTTACTAATATTTTTTTCTCTTCTTGTAGGGTGTTTTCTCCAATTAGTCTTTCTGATATGGTAATTGGTATGATGTCTTCGTTCCCACTTAGACGTGGAATGCTTAGTTTAAAGATGTAAAATCTTTCTCCATATATTTCATGACTGAATTGCTTTTCTCCTGTGACTTTTCCAACTAGTGTTAGGTAGTTGTTTTCTAAATAATTTGTATCCAATCTCTTTTCCTCCCTATATTTTTTATTTATCGGTTGTACTTTTTCCTTATGCGTGATTTGTTACAGTCTTTATTATACACCATTTTTTTGGTTTTGTCTACATAAAAAGTTAATTTTATTTAAAAAAGTTATATTTTTCCTATATTTCCTCGATTATGGTTTTATTGTATATTTTGAAAAATGTATAAATTATTAAAATTTCATATGTTTTTAGTGCATTTTTTGTTTTCTTTTTTATTCTTTTTTCTTCTATTTCTATGATATTTCCTTCTTTATTTTTTAGATTTTTTTGACAATATATTAAAATATCTGTGTCACTAATACTAGATACAGTAATGGTTGCTTTTTGGTTTAGACCATAGCTTATTTTATTGGGTAGCTCTTTTATTTTTTCGCATTTAGGATTTTTGTCTGTGTTTAACATTAAATATTTACTATTTTCTAAAAGTTTTTCAACTATTTCTTCATTTTTTTTAAATTTATCTAAATTATCTTCTATGATAAGCATTTCAAATTTTATATTTTTTATATTTTCTATGCTTCTTAAATTAATTTGTACGAAATTAATTGTTTCCTCTTTTATTTCTTGTGTAATTTTATTTTTTATATGTTCGAAACATTTTTTATTTGCAACTACACCAATAAATGACATCTTTCATCTCCTGCCATATCACTTTTAAATTTTTTTACCTTTTTATTATTTCCTTTTTTGGTAATTTTATACACTATTTTTTACATTGTGTACCATTATTATTTATTGTATAATTTTCAAAATAAATAAGATCTGACACCTTAACAACCTCTAAGCCTTTTTCTTTTATCTTTTTTAGCAACATATCTAGGCTATTTGCTGTATGTTTTGTTCCATTATGACTTAAAATAATATCTCCTTGTTTTATTTTTCCATCTATTCTTTTCCACATCTCATCACCTGTTAGTCCGACTATAATCTAGTGTATCTAAAGACCATTGAGTTACGTAATATTTCTTATCTTGTGCTGCTTGGATTACGGTATTATTATATTCCCCATAAGGTGCTCTATATATATTGGTTCTTTTTCCTGTTATTTTTTCAATTTTATCATTGCTTTTTTCTATTTCTTCTATATTTTTTTCATAGCTTAAATTGTTGACATGTGGATGTGTGTCACTATGACTTGCTATCTCATGACCTGCTTGATGTATTTTTTTTACTGCTTCTGGAAATTTTTCTATCCAATCTCCTACCATAAAAAATGTTATTTTTGTCTGATTTTCTTCTAATGTTTTTAAAATACTATCTATGTCATCTGCATTCCAGTAGCAATTCCTTTTGTGATAGATTACTCTAAAAATTAAAAGCAGATTTTATCTACTTACGCTATTTCCTAAGTCAATCACATTTTTGCAAGCCTATTCCACATTTTTATCACATTTTTGCAAGTATTTTTTATATTTCCATCACACTTTTTCAAGTTTCAAAAAAACAACCTATTTTTATACAGCAAATTTGTAATTTATTTTTATATTTTCTTTGTCGATAATTTCTATCGTATCAACTAAATTAAGAATTATGTTTCTATTAATTTCTTTAAAGCTAACAATTTCTCTAATGTATTTCATGAGTTCATTTTCTCTATTGTTTTCATAGTCACTTAGTTTGGTATTTAGCTTTTCTGTTTTCTCCATTAATTCTTGTTTTTCCTTTTTATAGCTTTCTGTGAAAGAAACAAATTCATCTGTATCTAATAAGCCTTTTACTCTATCTTCATATGCTGTTTTTATGATTTTTGTTATTTCTTCTATCCTTCTATTATTATCAATTATTTTCTTTTGTAATTTCTTCTTATCATTGTTAATTTTAGTTTTATCAATTGAATTAATTAGTTTTTCTTTATCTACTTTTTCTTGCAAAATTTTTCTTAAATCTTGTACTACAAATTCATTCAAAATACTTTCTCTTACTGCCATTCTTGTACAATAATCTTTTCCATATCGATTATACATACTACAAATTGCTACCATATCATTTTTTAATCCACTTTGTACTTGATAGGTATATTTGTTATGGCATCTTGGACAATATAATAGTCCTGCTAATAAGTGTTCTGTATTTTCTTTTTTATGTATGTTATGTGCTTTTCTTTTTAATATGTCTTGCACTAATGCAAAGGTCTGTTTATCTATAATTGGCTCATGAGCATTCTCTTTCATTAGATATTCTGATTTAGGAAGTAATCTATATTTTTTTACTTTATAGCTTATCATTTCTCCTTTATGTTGAATCAAATCCCCAGTATATACTTTATTCATTAGAATCTTTTTTATCGTATTATGCCCCCATAATCCAGATATTGTTTTACAATGGTAATTACAACTTTTCTGTTTATAAATAGAAGGGCAGGGAACTTTTCTTTCATTTAGTCTATGAGCTATATAGGCTAGTCCATTTCCATTTACATATTCGTTAAATATGTATTTAACAATTTCTGCTGCTTCTTCATCTATGACTAATCTTGTAATATCATTTGGATGCTTTTTATAGCCATATGGTGCAAAGGCTCCTATAAACTCGCCTTTTTCTGCTTTTGTTCTTTTTACCGTTCTTACCTTTTTAGAAATATCTTTTGCATACATATCGTTTACAACAGACATGAAAGGTCCAATATCATTATTGCTATTTTTTGAAAAGGTATCTATTCCATCATTTACTGCAATATATCTTACATTTTTAGCTGGGAAATATTTTTCTAGGTAATAACCTGTATCGATGTAATCCCTTCCTAAACGAGATAAGTCTTTGGTTATTACCATATCTATTTTTCCTTGCTCAATATCTTCTTTTAATCTTATAAAGGATGGTCTGTTAAAGTTTGTCCCTGTATATCCATCATCAATGTAAATATCTATTAAAAGCCAATTTGGCTCTTTTGCAACATATTTCGTTAGAAATTCTTTTTGATTGATAATACTTTCAGATGTTCCGACTCCCCTCATCATCTCTTGAAAGCCTTAAATAAAGCCCGTACTTTGTATGTTTTAGTGTCTAATATACTTGTATCTAAATTCATTATTTTTCATCCCTTCCTTTCATAATACCTAGATAACAAGTTATTTTAGAATTTTTGATGTTGTGAATTCTAACTCTTCTTCCTTTATATTGCAAGTCTTTTCTTCTATGTAAATTGGAAGTAATATTTCCATTAACTCTTGCAATTTTTTTCCTTCGTGTAAAAAAGTTCTTGTTACATTCATGTCCACCT
>CASUIT010000069.1 GCA_949455995.1 uncultured Clostridia bacterium | reverse complement strand
TTCCATAATAAAAATAAAAAGAATAGATAAAAATTTAAATCTATTCTTTTTTGCTGTATAGAAAAAATCAATTTTCCTATACAACAAAAACACATTTGCCTTGAACATCCCTAACAAAAAATGAAAACAAGAGATAAATGAAAAAAAAACAAGATAAACAATAAAAAAAACAAAAAAGCTACGGAAAATAACCAAATAAACTCTTTGCAAAAAAAGAAATATTACAATATTATTACAACAGAATAAAAATTGTAATTAAATTGAAACAATTAAATATATAACACTTGCATAAGAAAAAATGAAGAACATACAAAGGAGAGAGAAAAAACATGTTCAAAAAAGTAATAATAAGCACCAAAAAAAGTATTAAATTTACGGTTCTATTTATTATCTCCCTATTTTTAATAATAGGAGCCATTGCTTTTTTATATAAACCTACATATAGTGTATTTATGAATGGAGAACAAGTTGGTTATACAGAAAACAAAGTAGAATTACAACACAAAATAAACAATTACATAGAAAATGGAGAAGAAGGAAGTAAAAATATAGCATTTATACAAGTAAACGAACTTCCAAGCTACAAGTTATGCTTATTAAAAAAGAATGTCGTAGCAAATGACGATGAAATATTTGAAAAAGTAAAACAACAAGGTATTGCATATTATCGTTATTATGCTGTACTAGACAACCAAGAAGAAAAAGCGTACATGTCAAGCTTTGAAGAAGCAGAACAAGTAGTAAATGGACTAAAAGAAAAAAACAGTTCAAACCTTGAGAAAATATCTATTATAGAAAAATATGAACAAAACATACAAGACCTAATCACATCCGAACAAGCCATATCAAAATTATATCAAGAACCGCCAAAAGAAGTAACAACAGTAGCAAAAAAAGAAGTAGCCAAATATGATACAAAAGGAAATGTAAATACTAGCCTAACCACCTCAGGAGGAAAAGCAAACATTGGAATATCACTAATCAGACCAGTATCAGGAACTATTACATCAAGATTTGGTGTAAGAAGCAATATAAGAAAATCCGCACATACAGGATTAGACATAGCCACATCATCAGGAACACCAATAGTAGCAGCAGCATCTGGAACAGTAACCTTTTCAGGATATAAAGGTTCCTATGGAAACATGATTGTAATAACACATGCAAATGGAATACAAACATACTATGGACACTGTAGCAAATTATATGTAGCAGCAGGAACACAAGTATCACAAGGACAAACCATAGCAGCGGTTGGATCTACAGGAAATTCAACAGGACCACACTTACATTTAGAAGTAAGAGTAAATGGAGTAGCCTATAACCCACAAAACTATGTATATTAAAAAAGAAGTGCATTTGGTAATTTTGTGAACAGACACAAAAATTACTAAAAGCACTTCTCTTTGGAGCTTTGTGCAATACCGTCAACCCAATAATAACTTAAGAAAATTGGATACCAGCATCAATTGCATTTTTCTTGATCACAACTTGACCATGTTCTAATAACTTATTTTCAAAAGTATCTGAAAAAGAGATTGGTTTTGCAAATTCAGATAATTTCAAGAAAAAAAGGTTTTTATTTTCATATTTTAAATTTATATTTTTTAGAACTAAATAATAAGCATTATGCCATTGATATAGGGCAATATTTTTAGCTAATTTAGTGTTCTTTAGTTTATGTACATATTTTATGGCATTGCAAAATTCACAGAAAATATCAAAAGTTTCAAAGCAATAAATATAATTTTTCTTATTTTCATCAAAGGACTTTCTCTTGGCAATTAATGTTTTTTTCTTTGGTTCTGGATCAGATAAATATTTTGTAATAGTAAAAACAAAGATATCTTCCAATGAAGAAGAAACTTCAATCAATAATTTACAACCATCGGTACAAAAATCAACCTCTTTTTCAGCCTTTTTTAAAATATCTGAAAAAAGACTTTGTGTTTCAATTGCTTTTGTCATAATACTATGAAGATTTATATTGGTAAATCCCAATTCTTCTGAATGGATAATAACACGAATTTTATTTTCTGTTAATTTTTCAATTTTCATAAAGACAATATCCTCCTTAAAACTTGTTACTATTTAGCCCATTTAACTTTTTCATTAAAAACAAATTAGGGCTGAGTAATAACTAAAACTTACTATTAATATTATACTACATATTATACTATATGAAAAGGAACAATTTTTGGTAATAAAAAAAATGTAGCTTTCCACTTGAAAAAATTGCTAATTCAAGATATAATACCAAAAGTAGAATAAAAATGCAATAGTTTATAAATAAAAAATTGGGAGGAATAAAAATGGCAACAAAAGAAAAAAACATATGGGTATTATTAATATTCATATTATCAGGACTAGTAGTAGGGGGATTATTAGGAGAATTAGCAGCAAGAGTAGACTGGCTATGGTGGTTAGCTTATGGTCAAAGTTTTGGATTAGAAAACCCAATTGTATTAGACCTAAGCGTAGTAAAAGTCACATTTGCCTTAATGTTTAAAATCAGCATAGCAAGCATCATAGGAATGGGACTTGCCATATTCATATACAAAAAAATATAAGGGGCAAAACCAAAAAAGAAAGGAACATTACATTTGCCAATCAAAATAAAAGAATTACCAGAACTAGAAAGACCATATGAAAAATTGCTATGGTATGGAGAAAAGGCACTATCCAACGCAGAATTACTAGCAATCATTATCAAAACAGGGACCAAGCAAGAAACATCAGTACAACTAGCACAAAAGATACTAAAATTAGACGAAACCAAAACAGAAGGGATCAATTTTTTACGAAACATCACCATAGAAGAATTAATGCAAATAAATGGAATAGGAAAAGTAAAAGCAATACAGCTAAAAGCAGTTGGAGAACTTGCCAATCGAATGACCATGCCAACAAAAGTAAAAAGAATAAAAATTAGAGAACCAAATGATTTAGCCCAAATAATGATGGAAGAGCTAAGATTTGAAAAAAGGGAAATAGCCAAAATAGTAATATTAAACAACAAAAATGAAATAATCAAAATAAAAAACATAGCCATTCGGAGGAACTAACTTTGCAAACTTAGAAATAAAAGACATATTAGAAGAGCCAACCAAAATGAGAGCACCCAAAATAATATTAGTACACAATCATCCAACAGGAGATGCCACACCAAGTTCTGAAGACATAGCATTTACAAACACATTATATGATGCAACCGAAATACTAGGAATCCAACTATTAGATCATATCGTAATAGGAAACAAAACCTACACAAGCATTTTTTCAGAAATAGTTTCAGAAACCAAAAAATGAGACAAAGAGGGACAGGTCTTTTTTGTCTCAAATAAAAAATTAGGAATTAAATATAAAAATGAGACAAAAAAGACCTGTCCCCCTTGTCTCAAAAAAGGAAGGATGGAAAAATGAAATTTTTTACATTTGGGTCAAAGGATATAGGAATTGACTTAGGAACAGCAAATATCTTAGTAACGGTAAAGGGAAAAGGAATTGTATTAAAAGAGCCATCTGTGGTGGCTATTGATAGAAGAACAGGAGCAATTACAGCAACAGGAAGTGAAGCAAAGGATATGTTAGGTAGAACACCAGAGCAAATAAAAGCAGTAAGACCATTAAAAGATGGTGTTATTGCAGATTTTACAGCAACACAACTGATGCTTAAAAATTTAATCTATAAAGTAGGAAAAAATTATAATATTGGAAGACCAAGAGTGGTAGTTGGTGTGCCATCTGGCATTACAGAAGTAGAAGAAAGAGCAGTAGAAGAATCGGTAATGCAAGCAGGAGCCAAAGAAGTATATCTAATAGAAGAACCAATGGCAGCAGCAATTGGAGCATCTTTAGATGTTGGAGAACCAAGTGGAAATATAGTAGTAGACATAGGAGGAGGAACAACAGAAGTAGCCGTTATTTCATTGGGAGGAATTGTAGTAAGCCATTCATTGCGAGTAGCAGGAGATGAGCTAGATAACGATATTGTAAATTATATAAAACGTGAAATGAATTTAGCCATTGGAGAGACAACCGCAGAGCAAATAAAAATGAAAATTGGATGTGCCATGCCACTTATGACCCAAATGTCTATGGAGGTACGAGGTAGAGACTTAAGCAATGGGTTACCAAGAAATGTTCAAATTACTTCAACACAAATAGAAGAAGCGATAAAAGAATCTATTGGAAAAATAGTTGAAATTATAAAAATAACACTAGAAAAAACACCACCAGAATTAGCATCTGACATCATGGAAAAAGGAATTGTACTAGCAGGAGGAGGAGCCTTAATTCAAAATTTAGACAAACTATTGAGCAAACAAACAGGAATGCCAGTTTATATAGCAGAAGAACCATTAGATTGTGTTGTAAGAGGAACAGGAAAAACTTTAGAAGATTTAGAAAGACTAAAAGCTGTTTTAATAAATAGTAGAAAAAGAAAATAAGAAAGAAAGGAAAAGTAAAAAATGTATCGAACCAAAAAAGCAGGAATGATAGGAATTATCATAACTATTATTATTTTGATCGTAATTGTAATTTTTTCAAATGGAGAATCAGACAACTCTTTTCTTGAAAATGCTGCAAGTAATTTAGTAATGCCAATCCAAAATGGGTTAACCTATTTAAAAAATAAAATTGGTGGAAATCATACATTTTTTACAGATATCAATAATCTAAAAGAAGAAAATAAAGAGCTAAAACAAGCCAATAGTGAATTAGAACAATCACTAAGAGAATTAGAAAACATAAAAACCCAAAATGAAACATTAAAAGAATATCTAAATTTAACAGAAAAATATGGAGAATACAAAACCATACCAGGATATGTCATAAACAAAGACATAAGCAACTATTCAAAAACCGTTGTCATTAGTATAGGAAAAAAAGATGGAGTAGAAAAATCAATGACAGTAATTGGAGATCAAGGACTAGTAGGACATGTTATCTCTGTTACAGATACAACAGCAAAAGTACAAACCATTATTGATACAGCAAGTTCAGTTAGCTGTTCGATGAGTACCACAAAAGACAGTATTGTATGTAAAGGAACCTTAGATGACAAATCAGCCTTAAAAGCAATGTATATTCCAACAGAAGCAAATATTATTCAAGGAGATAGCATTGAAACCTCTGGATTAGGAGGAATTTATCCAAAAGGAATACATGTAGGAACTGTAAAAAAAGTAAACAATACACAAAACATGACAGACAGATATGCCATTGTAGAAACAGCAGTAGACTTTAGTAAACTAGATACAGTTCTAGTAATAACAAATGAATAAATGGAGGTGAACTAATTGAAAAAAGCAATCATTAATATTGGTTTAATTTTAATAGCTATTCTAATTTATATATTACAAGCAAATTTTTTCAGTTGGTTTACAATCGCAGGTATCATGCCAAATATATTTGTTATTTATATTCTATTTATAGGATTATTTGGAAATAAAACAATGGGAACCATTTATGGGCTAATATTAGGAATATTACTAGACTTTGTTATTGGAACGAAAATAGGAATCAATAGTATTGGATTAGGATTAATAGGATTTTTAGCAGCAGTATTTGACAAAAATTTTTCCAAAGACAGTAGAATGACAATTATGGTTATGGTAGTAGTAGCAACAATTGCTTTTGAAGTGTTATCCTATTTATTAAATTATGTATTTGCATCGATAAATGTAGAAATAGTAAACTTCATAAGAATTCTAGCAATAGAAGTAATTTATAATTTAATCTTAACAATAATCATTTATCCAATCCTACAAAAATATGGTTATTATATAGAAAACGAATACAAAGGAAATAAAATTTTAACTCGTTATTTCTAAGAAAAAGGAAGGTGAAGAATTTGACAAAACATACAGGAAAGAAAGTAAATATAAATTTAAGATTTAATGTATTAACAGTCTTAATTTATATCATTGGAATTGTTTTAATTGTCAAACTCTTTAGCCTTCAAATCGTACATGGAGCAGAATATAGAGAACAATCCAATACTAGATTAACAAGAGAAAGTACCTTAGAAGCAACAAGAGGATCTATTTTAGATAAAACAGGGACAGAGCTTGTTACTTCAAAAATAGAATTTTCATTAGAAATGTATAAAAGTAAAGTAGACACAGATACCTTAAACACTTCTATTTTAAACATGATTCAAGTATTAGAAAAATACGAATGTTCTTATACAGATACCTTTCCAATTGCTATCGATCCCTTTGCATTTACCATAAGTGACGAAAGCTTAGCCAAATGGAAAGAAACCAATAAATTAGATGCCAATATCACAGCACAAGAAGCTTTTGAAAAATTCAGAAAAAAATATGAAATAAAAAATACAAACATCCAAGAAGTCAGAAAAATCATAGCCATCCGTTACCTAATTTCTCAAAAAGGATATAGTAGTACAAGAGCCTTAACCATATCGCAAGATATTCCAAGAGAAGCGGTAGCAGAATTTAGCGAAAGTTCTGAAAAATTTTCAGGCATTAACATTGTAGTAAAACCAGTAAGGCAATATACTTCTGGAAATTTAGCCTCTCATATATTAGGATATGCAGGAAAAATTAGCAGTGAAGAATATGAAAGTAGAAAAAGTCATTATAGCAGTAATGATTTAATTGGAAAAACAGGAATCGAATATGTATTAGAAGAATACCTAAAAGGAAAAAATGGAACCAAACAAATAGACATGGCAGTTGATGGCACAACAACAGCAGAATATACTGCCCAAGAGGCAATATCTGGATCCGATGTCGTGTTAACAATAGATGCCAACCTTCAAAAAATAGCAGAGGATGCTTTAAGTGCCAATATCCAAAAAATAGCATCAGGAGGATTTGAAAAAGTATATAATGCCAAGGCAGGAGCTTGTGTAGTCATGAATGTAAACACAGGAGAAGTATTAGCAATGGCAAGTTATCCAGACTATAATCCAGAAGATTTTGTAGGAGGAATTAGTCAAGAAGCATGGAATAACTATAACAACAACCAAGCAAAACCACTTGTTAATAAGGCAATACAAAATTCATATTCTCCAGGTTCTACCTTTAAAATGGTTACAGCCATAGCAGGACTAGAATCAGGAGTTATCAACCTAAACACTAAAATTAATGATACAGGAGTTTATACCAAATATCGTGATTACAAACCTAGATGTTGGATTTATACAGACTATCACAGAGGACATGGATATTTAGATGTTTCAGGAGCCATTGAAAAATCTTGTAACTATTTTTTCTATGAAACATCAGACAAAATGGGAATTGATAATTTAGTAAGATTTTCAAAATATTTTGGATTAGGAACCAAAACAGGAATAGAACTTAGAGACGAAACAGCAGGAGTATTAGCAAGTAAAGAAACCAGACCTACCATTCATCCAGATGAGCCATACTGGAGTCCAGGAAATACACTACAAGCAGCAATTGGACAAAGTGATAATGAATTTAGTCCATTGCAAATGGCAAGATACATTAGCATGTTAGCAAATGGTGGAAAAAAAGTAGATGTAAGTATTGTAAAAACAATTAGAAATGCAGATGGTTCAGAAGTTGCAAGAGAAGAAATGAATCAATTTATCAATAAAAAATTGGCAATAGAGCCAGACACAACAGAAGATATTGAATTAAACCAAAGCCATTTAAAAGCAGTATTAGAAGGAATGAAATCAGTTACCAGCGATTCAGGAGGAACAGCTTACGTAAGATTTAAAGATTTTGACATAAGTGTAGGTGGAAAAACAGGGTCGGCAGAAGCGCCAAACAATCAAGTACATGCGTGGTTTGTCGGATTTGCACCATTTGAAAATCCAGAAATCGCCATTGTCGTAATGGTAGAAAATGGTGGACATGGAAATTATACAGCAGAAGTCGTAAGAGATATTATGGCAGAATATTTTGGAATGAATACAGAAAGTGTAGAAGAAGACATGACAGCAATACCTTATATCGAAATCATGAGGTAAAAGTTTTTAAAAGAATTTTATAAATTAAAGATATGGTTTTATAGGTAAACCCCATTTAAAAAACCTAAATATAGGATACAAGGAAATAGAAATGAAAAATTGTATTGAAATCCATTTAAAAAAAGATCAAATCGTAATAAAATTAAATGAAGAAGCAGAGCAAGAAGAACTAGTAAAAGAACTAGAAAGAAAACTACCTGAATTGAGAAAACTATACAAAAATGAAAAAACACCAATTATTGTAACAGGGAAACTTTTAAAAAACAAAGAAATGAATGAAATACGAACAAAAATAAAAAATCAAATTGATGTAGAAATTGAATTTGAAGCACCAAAAAGTCTTGGATTACATAATATTAAAAAAGCATTTGAAAAAGAAATTGCTATGTCTGAAACTAAATTCCATAGAGGATCCTTACGTTCAGGACAAAAAGTAGAATCAGAAGGAAGTTTAGTTGTTATTGGTGATGTCAATTCTGGGGCTGAGGTTATGGCTTCGGATCATATTATCATATTGGGTGCATTAAGAGGATTGGCACATGCTGGAGCAAGAGGAAATAAGCAAGCCATCATAGCAGCAGGATTAGTAGATACTGTACAAATTAGAATTGCTAATATTGTAAAAGAAATTGATCGAGAAGAAGAGCCTTTACATAAACAAGCTTGTGTTAGTGTAGAAAAAGATGAAATTATCATAGAATAAGAATAATAAAAATGGTTAAAGCAATAATAAAATTAAAACAATATAAAGCATTTCATCTTGCACTTCTTCTTGATATAAAAAAAATAACAGACCAAGAATAATAATGTCATCTAAATATAATTGGATGCCAAAAACTTCGAAAATAGGTTCATCTAAGTCATTAAAAAAAGGATTTTTAAATTGAATTGGACCAAAGGAATAAGAATTAGGCGATTTTTGGTTATTCGAAGAAACTTTGCTATCATCTGGCAAAGTTTTTTTGGCATCTGGTGGAACTGTCTTGGGTGGAAAATTAGAATAAGGGGGGCGAAAATATCTGT
>CASUIT010000068.1 GCA_949455995.1 uncultured Clostridia bacterium | reverse complement strand
TGATGTTATACCAATTACCATCCATGTCATAACATTTCGGTTTTGTCCAGTTGGTGGTGTTACTGTTGCTGTTTCTCCACTATCATAAGTATGTGATTGAACAATTTTTGGTAACGTTCCCGTTTTTTGAGTAATATCTCTTTCTACTTCTGTTATTTCTACATCGTTATTTAGATCTACTTCATCTGTATTAGATAATAGTTTGGCTGCATATAATGGTACTTCTACTCTTTCCCCTGGTTTTAATTCAACTTCTAATTGATTAGTATGAACAATCTGCTTTTTATCTAGTTTGATGCTTCTTACCTTTTTTCTTGTATTTGTTATGATTTCACGCCAATTTTCAAAGGTAACTTGAGTTAGATATTCATCTTTTTCCCACCAATGTGTTCCATTGTCTCGCACGCCACTATTATAGTATTTTTCTACCATAGTACTGATTTGTTCTTCTTCTTTATAAGTCTCATTATAGGTTTGACTACTTACTTCTTTCCACTCATATGTTGAACTATTTTCTCCTATTGATAACATACTGTCTAAATAGTCATATACTTGTGGTTTTAGTTTTACTATTTCTCCAATTTGTATTCCAAATTGATAGTATTTTTGTGAATCATAATCTACTTCACCTGTGTTTTCTACCTTAATACTGTACTCTATTTCTACAGTTGCTCCTTGAATTATTTCACTGTCTACTTCTGCTTTGATAAATCCATTTAAGTTGTTTGTTTGTCTTCCAAACGTTACTCCTAAAGGATCTCCTTGTATTTCTCTATTTGCGTCCACTCTTGCATCTACTAGTACTTGACCATTGGCAATTATTACTTTTAATCTTGTTATTACTTTTGAAATTTCTAATCTTTGTCTTGCTCTTTGTATGATACCAAAGTCTATATTGTCCACTATGTAATCATAAGAATCTCCTGTTGATGCATCATATTCTTTTTCATCGTATTCTACACTAAGATCCATATAGCAAGGTACGCTTGATTCCATTTTCTGAATCGTTGGCTTGGTAGTATTTACTGTTTTAAGTTCTGCATCAATTTCTTGCCTTGTTTGATAATTATCCATCGCATCGGTTAATCTTGGTGCTGTTTCTATCTTATTTCCTTTTCCATCTGTTTGTAAATGCCACCATTTAGGGTTGTTTTTTACATTGTTATGTCTTTGTTCATCTATATAAACAGTTCCTTTATAGTCTTGTACATTATATCCTTTGTAATCTTCTACTTGATAACTTCCATCTCCCCAAGTATAAATCAACATATAATCTCCTGGTATATAACCACTAATGGTATAGTCCCCATTTTGGTTGGTATAGGTTGTTATTTTTTGTCCATTTGGTTTTATATTTCCATTTTTGTTGACTTCTACTAGTGCAACTTTTACACCTCCAACACCATCTTCTATTCCTTCATCATATTGTCCATTCCCTTGTCGAATTTTTGCTGCTTTAATGGTTTTGTCTCCTTTTGCTTGCTCTGTATCTAAATCTTCAAATACTTTTCCTTTTACCATTCTTCCATTAGGTCCCCATGGTGGATCTTCTGGCGGATCTTCCCCTGGTGGAATAACTGGTGGTGGTGGATTTGGTGTATCATCTGGGGTTGGATCTGGATGATCGATTAGTAATTTTGGACTAGAGTCTGTGTCTGATTCATAGGTTGATTCGTTTCCTGGTTCTGTGTTTCCTGGATTAGCACTTTTATGAATTCCTGCATAGATAGCACCGCTTTCATCAAAAATAGAATAAGAGGCTATTTCTGCTACATTATCTACCCTATCTTGTATTCCTTTTTCATTGTTTTCACATAATTGTTTTATTCTATCTTTATTTAATTTTCCTCGTACATAAATGGTAGTGCTGTCTTTTCCTTCTTCTAATATGATGTAATCTCTGGTATCGATTACAAGTTTTTTGTAATTTCCATAGGATGCATCATTTCCTACTCTTCGTATTTCATTTCCTTCTGGAATTCCTTGTTCGTTTAATCTTGTTCCTATTTGTACATCCTCATATCGTGCATCATAATAGTCTATCATTTGGTTAATTCTTGCTTTTAATTTGCTTTGTACCATGTCTACCCTTATACTATAGGTTACATATACTTCTAATGGATTTTCTCCATTATATTCATAGTCTGATTTGTAGATTGCTCTTCTATATTGTTGTTTATCACTTCGTTTTTCGGCATCTTTTTCTCCTGCTTTTTGCTTATACAAATAGGTATGCTCTTTTTGATTGATTGCTACTTTTACACTTTCGATGTCTTTTGTTACAATCATTTCTGGCTGTTCTCTTTCGTATATTCCTAAGTTTATATATCTTACTCCTTTTGATTTTGGTTCATAGTCATAATTATCTTTTAATTCATAACCTGTTTCTTTTGTTTTAGCTTTAATTGGATATTTAGCATTACTACGTAGATTAATTACTCGATTTGCTTGTGTTTCCTCATAGTCTTCCTCTTTTGTTTTTAGTTTTGCTTTGGCACGTTGATAGGTATTTCCATCTTCGACATTATATTCTAAGTCTCGTTTCTCTCCCCCATTTGCGTCTTTTCTTATACCAGTATCTCTTGTCGCTCCTTCTATGATTGCAAAACTTTGATTAAATTTTGTTCGGTCATCTGTTGCTTCTTTTGCTTTTGAAGTATTTTCACCATCTATACTTTCATTTACATTGGTATAGATTAGTCCATCATATTCAAACTCAATATAATATTTGTCTAACTCTCTGATTAATACTTTTTCAAATTCGTATTCTCCATTTCCATTGTTTCTACTATCTTGATATAAGTTCAAACTAGTTGTTATTTTTTTCATGTCATTACCATCTTGATCTTTTACAAAATTCTCACCTTGTTTATATTTTAATCTTACTTCTATCCCATTAAACAATAAATCTTCAGCATCACTGTTATCTTGATTAAATAAGTTATTTCTTCTTCCAGATTTTCCAGGTACTTTGTCCAACCATACATAACCAGATAATTTAGTATATTTCTTCTCATTGATAATGGTTAGGTTACTAGCTATACTGTCGATGTTTTGAGTTGTCCATTTTGAATTATCTTGACTTGTATTTAAAGATTGTTGTCTTTCTACTTTTATTTTAGCAATTCTTCCAGATCCACTCATACCATTTGATTGCCAAGTTATATAGTCATCATCTATTTCATATCCATAGTATCCACTTTCTTTTTCATCTGGTAGCGATGTTTCTATTACTTCATAGTTTCCTTCTAATAGATTATGAATTTGCATATTTCCTTGCTCATCTGCAAAAAATTCGGTTGCTTTTTCTATGTCATCTGTATAAGTCAAACTAGATACATGATAAACTCCTCCTGCACTACTATTGAGTACTGGTATAATGTACTTTCCTCTATTATTTCCCTGTAAGTCTCCCTCTATACTCCTTACTTTAAAACCAAATCCTCCTATTGTTTTTTCACTTGCTTTATCTTTTTTCGTTAATTTTAAGTTTCCAGTATGTTTTTGGTTTTCTAGCTCGTAACTTAATATTGCTCCTTTTTTTACTGTTATACTTCCTGTTGCTTCTGGTTTATATCCATAATGTTTATTATCGATTTCTTCTATGGTATAGGTTCCTGCTTCAATATTCTCTAAGAATATACTTCCTTCTTCATCTGTTTTTTGTGTTATTTGATAATTATTTGGTCCTGTTACTTTGATTTCTACATCTGATAGAGTAGTATTGGCATCGTCTTTATCTTGTTTAATTACTTGTAGGCCACCTTTTATATCTGTCCATGTTATTCTTTGTGGGTTAGATATATCATCTTCCCATGTACTATAATCATACATAAAGTATCGCATTGTTTCTGTTCTTTGATATTGTGCACCTCTTGTATAAACTGCTGTACTATACATATCAAATCTCCAATATGATTTTCCCCATTTGGTTGCTGATAATTCTATTTTCGAAATACCATCTTCACATACACTTGCTGGTAGTTTTAAATAAAAAGTCTTTGAACCTGTTCCAGATACTTTATTTTTAGGATTTCCATTTGCATCACAAAAACTGACTAAACTATTATTAATTGCTCCACTACTTCCATATACTTTTACTGTATATCCTCCTCTATTTGCATTATAATAGTCACAATAAAATTGCAATGGTCCTAATATACAAGAATTACCTTTCTTTTTGACACTTACTGATTCATTTGTTCTATCTAATGAAAAACTTATATCATCATCTGGCCTTCTTCTATAATCATTTGAGTCATAATCACTAAATACTTTTCCGTGCAAATTGTCCTGCAGCAGATCCAACCCAATAACCTACAAAACTATATGTGGCAGAACGATCTCCTTCTGGACAGCCTGGAACCATATGATCTATACATAAACCATCAAATGCATTTGATGTAAAATGTGATCTTTTATAGGTATGTGCAGGACCATGTGTACAATTATGATACATATTTTCAGGATCACAATCATCACAAGTACCGCAATAATAAAAATTATGAAAACCAGGTGCACCATAACTTACTGTATCAATGGCTTGAACATTCGTTGTTTTGGATAGTAATGTAATAAGCAGTACTAATCCAAACATAGCCATTTTCCCCATCTTTAAAACACCATATTTTTTAGCTAACAACACTGCAATTACTACCATTATTAATAATATCATACCAATTGATATATATATTATTATACCTGTATTTACAGAAAGTATTAATTGTGCTTCTGAATAATCATCTTCTGTTTTATCTTTATTGCTTGGGGTGGAATCTTTATCTGCAATTCCTAATGTAGTCGTAATTTCTCCAATTTCCGCTGCATTTGTAATGGTTCCTGTTGTGTCTTGGGTCATTTTCTTGGTTGCTATTAGTGTTAATTCTTCACTCTCTCCTGGTTGTATCTTTTTGTTTGCAAGACTCGTATTTACTAATTGTCCATTTGCTTGACTTGTCCAATTTCCAACTTGTTTTGTCGCAATGGTTAGTTCTTCTGGTAAATAATCCATTACTTTACTAACCGTTGCTGGTAGTTCTCCTTCATTGGTTACTACAATTTTATATTGTATGGTAACAGTTGCTCCTTCTATTTCTTTTGCTTTGATTTCTACTTTTGCTAATTTTTCGTTTTGATAATCATACTGTTTGGTTCCACTTTTTGTATTTACAGTAACTTTTGTAATATACTTATCTAATTTAAAGTCACAAACTTTATTTTCGATTAATCCTATATCCATATTAGAAACAGATTGTTTCAAATTACTAACTTCTATCATTCCAACTTGTGTGGCTTTTCCATTTAGTGTAATGTTTTTTGTGATAGCATCTGAATTGGAATTGTCTAATACCCCATCTTTTTGAAATTCTGTTATACGATATTTGTTTGTATCATATTGGAATAATACAATATAATTTCCATTTTCTAAATTAGAAAAATGATATTTTCCATTTGGATCGGTTTTTGTATTTGCCTTTATTACATTTGAATCCTTTGTATTTATTAACATTGTTGTAATTCCACTTAATACTTTTTCGTTTTTTTGTCTTTGTCCATCTTCATTTTCGTCTACCCATGCAATTCCTTCTATACTATTTTTATTTTCTAAAATTCCTGGTTGATTTGGATTGTTTGGATTGTTTGGGTTATTTGGATTGTCTGGATTATTTGGATTATCTGGATTTTCTGGTTGGTTTGGATTTTCTTCATAATTATAAGGAAGAATCGTATGTGTTATAATATTTGAAGTTTTTGTTGTAATTTCTTTTGCAGATATGGTTGCTCTATTTTGTATTTTTGTTTTTTGAAAAACCCATCCTGCTTTTACTTTTATTTTTATATGAACACTTTCTTTATAAGGTATTTTTATTGATAAATCAATATCTGGTCTTTTATTTCCTTGTTCATCTGTTCTTTTGATACCATCAAATTCTACTGTTACTGGATCTACTTTATAAAAATCAACTATTTGTGTTACGCCATTTTCATCTACTTTTGTATTTTCCCATTTATCATAGGTTGTACTTATTAATTCTACCTCTTCTGGTAAAAAATCTTCTATATCTACTTTAATATATTCATTAGATGCTACTGTTGTATTTATTTTTCCTGTATTAGTAATTGTAATATTATAATCTATTTCGTCTTCATATTTTATTTCTTCTCCTTCTGTATCAGATGTCATTGTGATAGAAGCACTTGGGTAATAAAATAAAATACGATTTTCATTAGATTGATAAGTAACATTATTGGATGTAAGAGTTGCTACTGCCATTAATTCTATATTTGATTCTGGCACCTCTAGTATATCTTCACTACGATCTATATATCCAGCTACCCAATATTGTGTGTTAGTAGGTAATGTTACATTGATGATATGATCCTCTGGAATATAACCATTTTCTCCATATTCTCCATATTCTTTTAGTCCACTTGGAGTAATAAAATGAGAAAATATGAAACCATCTGGAACCTTCAATTGTAAAGTTACTTGTTTTTGTTCTTTACTTGTTACAAATATACCATATGTATAGCTATTTATACCATTTCCTAAAGAAGAACTTACAAATATTTTGGCTTCTGCTGATTTTACGGTATTAGTTAATTCGTAATTGGCAACTTGTGTATCTCCCATATAAGCTTTTATTTGTGAGACAATATTTTTTTGTGTTTGCCCTTCTTCTAAGTCATTTACTTGTACTTCATAATATTGGCTTATACTTTTTCCTGCTTCTAATGTGCCTATTTCAATTTCTTTTGTTCTAACACTTTCATCAAAGTTATATTTGTATTCTCCACCTATTTTTTCGAAATCATATTCTAACTCTCCATAGGTGGTTCCTTGTGCTATATCTCCCAATATTTTTATGTTTTCCATTGGTTGATTCGAAGTATTGGTTATGGTTATATTATATTTAATATATTCTCCTTCATAAAGGGTATCACCTGTTTTTAGTTGTGTATCTCCTCTTGTTGGTGCTACTTCTAATCTTAATCCATCTATATTGGTACTAATTACTTTTGCTTTTGATGGTTCGTTTTCTTCTACTGTTTGCATTACTTGTTTTATTTGTTCTTCTTCATAATTTTCTATTTTTAGTGGTATTTCTTGTTGGGTGGTTTCTAATTGATTATCTATTGCATATTCATTGGTTGTGCTTACTTTTATGTTTTCTATTTTACTTTCTATGTTCTTTTTTAGGATGATAGATGCGGTTATTTTTACATCTGTTGATAAGCTTAAAGTTTCTTCACTATAAGAGGTTTGTTCTCCTTTTAAGCTTGCAATGATTCTTGTTTTTCCATCTTCTTTCGTTTCTAAGTAGATATCTTCTAGTTCTAGTCCATTTTCATGGAAAATACTGCTATTTTGTAATATTACTTTTTCTACTTGCTCTGGAAGTTCTATGTATATTTTAGGATTTTTTAATAAATTGTCTTTTGGTGTACTGGTATTTAATTGTATATCAAAAGTGATTTCATTTTGTTGTTTGTTGCTCCATTGTTCATTACTAATTGTTGTATGGCTATTGGTTTTTGCTTCTTCTATCTCAATGATTTTTCTACTTTCTTGGTCATTTCCTATTTGGTCTTTTATTAATATTTTTGTTTTGTTGCTATTTGTCATGGTGTTTTTGATTTCTTTTGTGTGTTCTAATGTTAACATTCCTTCTTGTTGAATTTTACTAGTTTTTATTTTAATTTCTTCTGGCTCGTTTTCATAATAAATGGTAGTTGTGCCATCTTCCTCATAGTTGGTTTCTTGGTTGATGATAGCTATATGGTTTTCTTCTTTATCTAAAATTTCTAGTGTTCCTTCTTGACCTAGTAATTTTTGTATTTCTTTTTTAGCTATTTTGGTACTTTTATATACTAAATTTCCATTGTTTCCTAATTCATTTATAATTTCTTGTCCTTCTTCCTTTTGCTCTATGTTTATAAATGTGTTAGATTCTTGTATTTGTAATTCTTCTTGTGCTTCTTTTTTACTAATAACAATTTGTTTGGTTTCTTTAAATGGTGTATGATAATTGGTTCCATTTATTTGGTTACATTTCATATAACCATTTGCTACTTCTTCTGCTTGATATTCTATAGATGTTAGGGTCCCTATGTTTTTTGTTACCGTTTCTTCTAGCATTTTGTTAGCATTTATGGTTTTATCTTCTTCAGACTCTAAGGTAGCCACCGCTGTTATTTCTATCATTAAGTTTCTTTGTGGTTCTTCTTGTGTATAAGTATCATAGTAACATAGTAATATAAATTCGTCTTTTTCATTTGGCTGATTTGTTTTTAATACTACTGTTCCTGTACTAGCATCATATTGGCATATTATTTGATCTTGGTTTTCTTGTTTGGCAATATATCTTACTTCGTCTGGGTATTTTCCATCGATTCGATTGATTCTAGCTACTATTTCACTATTGCGAATGGGAAGATAATTTTCTTTATTTTCTCTTTTGATTTGTATCTGATATTGTACTAATGTTTTTTCTTCTTGGTTTTCTATTTGGTAATTAACATATTTTTCTAATTTTGCGTCTATCAAAAGTTCTCCGCATATCCGATCCATAGCTAATAATGATAGGTAATTTTGCTCTTATTATGATAGTAGATAATATCATCAATATTAGCAAAATATAACCTATCATCTTTGCTTGTCTTTTGGTTCGCACGTTTTGTGTTTTCATATATAACCCTCCCTATATTGCATCTTGTTATTTTTATCGTACTCTTTTTGTTTTGTTTTTGCAATGGGAAGTTTTCCCTATTTCAAACTTTTTATAAAAAGTTATTATCGGAAGGTTACTTTGTCAAATTTCTTTGTTTTTTATTACATTTTTTTGACATTTTGTTTAACTATTTGTTACATTTTGTCATAAATCTTCCAAAGCCTTATTTGCGTAAAATTTTAAAGCACTTTCTTTTTTATTATAATAATTCCTATTATGAATCCTGTTAAGGTAACTACTATCATAATAATAGCTATTATATAATTTCGATTTTGTCCTGTT
>CASUIT010000067.1 GCA_949455995.1 uncultured Clostridia bacterium | reverse complement strand
TCAATAAAAGAATATAAAGACCCGTTTAACGGGTCATAAGAGACGCATGCGTCGAAACAGCTATGAGCCTTTAGGCTCTGCTTGTAATATAGCCTTTTAGGCGTTATAAGTAAAATACCCCCAGCTAAGCTGGGGGATTTTTATCTTATACAGGTTCGTATAAGACTGTCTTGGTGAGCCAGCAGGGATTCGAACCCCGGACCCCAGGCTTAGAAGGCCTGTGCTCTATCCAACTGAGCTACTGACCCATTTATTACATAACAATAAATATAATATCACAAAAAAGCAATTGTGTCAATAAAAATTATCATTAATTTTTATTTTTCTCTGAACAGTAACAATTCACAATTGTTCTTCTTATTCTTTTGTCATTCTTTGACCTTTTTATGTTATCATATTTATCTGTCGTCATCATCTTATCAAACAATTATGGTCAGTTTGTGTCTGTTTCAAACTGACCATTAAAATTTTTATTCAAAATCTTCTATTAATTGATTTAAATTTTGTTTTCCGTTTACGGTTATTCCATTTTCTATATTAATTTTATCTGTTTGTGTTAAATATTCTGTAGAAATACCTGTTGTTTCTATTTCTTTTTGTGTACCATCTTCTAATATTTGATAGATTGTAACATATCCATTTTTGTTTTTTATGATATAGTGTTCTCCACATTCTGTTTCTTTTTCTTGGTATAAAATAATGGCATTACTAGCAAAATTTTTTATTTCATAGTTCTCATATTTTTGTTGTATTTCCTCTTTTGTTAGATTTACAAAATTTTGCGGTAAATTGATATATTCTTCTTTTGTGTGAGAACACTTTTTATAATATGTTTTTATGGTAAGTGAACAATTCGGAGATGTTTTTTCTTCTTTTGTATTGGTTATGATTGTATTTTCATGTTCTAAACTTTCATATTCCTCTGTACAATCATCTAAAATTTCTTCTTGTGCTATTTGTGTTTCTATTTTTGGAGATTCTTCTTTTTTTGGTTGGAAAATCATTACTGCTGTTAACATTCCTCCTATTACTACAATTATGGCTATCATTGTTATTATTAATTTGTTCATAATAAACACCCCTTTATTTTATTTTTTTGTAGTATTTACTGTTTTTGTAAAATTTATACTATTTACTGTTATGATAATTTCCCCCATTTGATCGGTTCGATTAATTTGACAATTTTTGCTTTTTAATCTTTGTATGACTTCATCATTTGGATGACCAAATGTGTTATTTTTTCCTACTCCTATTAATGCGATTTTGGGTTTTATGGTTTCTATCCATTTTTGTGTGGATGATGTTTTAGAACCGGTGATGCCCCACTTTTAAAATATCTGCATGTAATATATTTGTATTTTTATATTGCTCTAAAATTTTTTCTTCTGCTATTTTTTCAATATCTCCTGTAAATAATGCAGAAAAGTTGTTATGGTGTAACTTTGCTACTATTGAATTATTGTTTAAAATATTTTCATGAATTAACTCATTTTGTGGCCACAAGATATCAAAATATAAATCTTTTTCTATCAAAATCCTATCTCCTTTTTTGACAACTATTATATTAATATCTTTTTGCTTTACTAATTCTATAAATTTTTGATATTGTTTGGTATCTTTCCCTTGTTTGGATAGGATAACATTTTTTACATTTAATTCTTCTATAACACTTAAGATTCCGACCAATGTGATCTTGATCAGCATGGCTTAACATGATGTAATCTATTGTGGTATATCCTCTATCTAATAAATAAGGTACTACTATTTGTTTTCCTACATCAAAATCATCTGTTAAACTACCTCCTCCATCTATTAAAATTGTTTTATTTCTGGGAGTAACGATAAAGGTACAGTCTCCTTGTCCTACATCTATAAAATAAATTTTTAAGTCTTTTGGTATTTGATGTATTCCAAATAATATTATTAGTACTATTACCATTCTAATCATATATGTTTTTCTTTTAGGTTTCATTTTAAAATAACATAATGCTATTAAATTTTTTACTCTTTTATGGCTAGATGTTAGAACTTCTAAGTGATACATATCATAAAGATATTTTCCCACCAATATTCCAACCCAATAAAGACAAATAATAAAAATACTAGGAGTTGAAATATAAATTTTAGAAAATGGTAATTTACTAATTTTAGAAATCATCTTTAAGAATGTTATTCCTATGTTTAATGGTACTACGAATATTTTTACAAATGGACTAAAAATAAAAGACAAAAAAATAAAAAGAAAACCTATTATTATAACAATTCCAATGATAAAACTAACTAACAAATTGCTAAGTAAAAAATAAATTCCTACCATATTAAAATGGTATATTAAAATAGGAAATATCATAATTTGTGCTGATAAACTAACAGCTATTATCTCCTTTACCATTTGCATTATTTTGGTTTTTGCTGGAATAAAACTAAATATTTGTAATATTGTAGTTCTAAATAAAAGAATTCCTATGGTTCCTAAATAAGATAATTGTAACCCTACCTTTAAAATTGAATAGGGATGAACCAGTAATATGGCAAATAGAGAAATGGAAATTGCATTCCATACATCACTTTTTCTATATACTATTTTTGATCCCATGACAAGAATTGCCATGGTTACTGCTCGTATGACAGAAGGAGAAAAGCCTGTAAGAAAAGCATAAACCATTAAGCATATACTTGTTACTACTTTTGCATTTTTCTTTCCTATCCATTTTTCAAAAACGAATTGCACTCCTATTATAAGATAGCTAATATGTATACCAGATATAGCTAGGATATGCGAAATATTAGCAATTTTAAACTCTTGTTTTACTTCTTTTGATATTTCTTGTGTTTCTCCTAGTAATAGCCCTTTTAATAGTTCTGCTTTGTCTTTTTCAAAATCTTTTTCTATTTTGTTTTCTATTTTTCCTCTTATTTCATATACTGTTTGTAACATGATATGATTTTGTTTTTTAGCAACTACTTCTATTTGATTTGCCTTTACTCTTCCTACTATTTTTAATGTTTTTAGATAGTTACTGTCATCATATCCACCATAATTTTTTCTTTTTTCTGGCTTGCTATAGGTTCCTTTTATTTTTATTTTGTCTCCATATTCTAATTCTTTTGATTTTTTATCGATTTGAATATATAGATTGAAATTTTTAGAATTTAACACTTTTATTTTGTAACAATCATAATACTGTTTTTGTATTTTTTGACTTATTACAATTCCTGTAATTTGAATATCTTTACCATCTGGATATGCATTATCATATTTTTTATTTTGAAAGATTACTATTCCATTTGCTATGATAGATGATACTATTAAAATAAAAATAGCTTTTTTAGGAAGAATTAATTTAATATACCTACTATATCTACGAAAAGATATTAATCTAAATTTTCTGGTTTGGTGAATTTTCTGATTTCTTTTAATGATATAATAAATTGCAAAACATAAGATATAACAAAAGACTATACTTATTGAAAAGTATAGCCCCCATAATATACCTATGATATATCCTATTAGTGCAATTAAAATTGGTCGTTCTTTCATTAACCACTTTTAACTCCTTTTTTATTTTTATAAAACTCTTCTTGCTCCTATATAGTTTCTTGCTGCTTGACTTAATGGTACAATACATACTGTTTTTCCTGTTCTTGGTGCATGTATTACTTGCCCACCACCTACATAGATTGCTACGTGTCCACTATATATTACTAGGTCTCCTGGTGCTAGATTTTCTCTACTTACTGCTGTTCCAACACTTCCTTGCCCTCCTGAAGTACGAGGTAAACTTACTCCAAAATGTTTATAGACATAAGAGGTAAATCCTGAACAGTCAAATCCTGTAGAAGGTGAAGTTCCTCCATATTTATATTTGGTTCCTATGAATTGTTTTGCATAAGCTACTACGGATGAACCATTTCCTGATGTTGGTGCTGTTTGTTGTGGAGTGACTGGTGTTTCTGGCTGTGCTTGTTTTTGCGTTTGTTGTTTGTTTGTTTCCGTTTTTGTATTTGTTGTTTTTGCTTTTCTTGCTGTCGTTTTACTTCTTGAAGTTTCTTCTTGCTTTTTGGTAGCAGATAGTAATGTAGAAGAAATATAACCTTCTTTTCCATTTACTTTGATTTTGCTCCACCCATTTGCTTCTTCTACTACTTCTACTGCTGTATTAAGTGATAGTTTTGTTACAATTTCTGATGAAGTATTTGATTCTTTTCTTACATTTGCTGTTTGGGTGTTTACATATACAGTTTTTATTACTGTTGTTTGTGGTGCTGTTTGTTGTTGTGTTGGTTGTTCTGGTGTTGCTGTTACTTCTGGTTCTTGTGCTTGTAAGTTTTCTTTTCTTAGCCAACCTTTTGTATTTTGGGTTTCTACACATATCCAGTCATTTATTTTTTCTATGGCATTTACTTCTTCTTCTTTTTTTACTTCTATGATATCTGTTGCATTGATAACAGGAACAATTTTTAATCTTGTATCTTGTGCTACTTTTCGTTTTCCTAATTCTTTGTCTTTTTCTGATACTGCTTGCTGTGTATTTGGTGTTTCTGAATTTTGGGCTGTTTCTTCTACAACTTCATTTGCTTCGGTTTGATTGTTTGCTGTTTCATTTGCTGTTTGGTTTACTTCATTGATTGTAGTATTTTCAACAGAGATTAGATCTTGCCTTAAATATCCAGTTATTCCTTTTGCTTTTACTTTATACCATTCTCCTGTTTTTTCTATTATTTCTACTTTTTCATTGATGGATAGTTGCTCTAATATTTTTCCATTTTCATTTGTACTTTCTCTAAGATTTGCGGTTTCTACTTTTACTTTTGCTGTATTTGCCGCTAAACTCATGTTGATAAAAAACAAACTGGTAACTCCTATTATTGCTACAATTGCAGTACTTTTTATGATATTCATTTTTCTTTTCATTTTCTTTTTGCTCCTTCTTAAATACTATATTGTGTTTTTCGTTTCGATGTTACTTAGTATACACCATTTAGTGTAAGTTTGTCAAGTCTAGCAAATTTTAAGATAATTTAAGGGTTTCTAAGTATTTTTTAGTTGCATTCGAATTTTCATAAATTTTTTAGAGTATCCTATTTATATTTTGTTAACTTAATTTCATTGATAATAATTTTGAAATACCATTTTCCTCCATTGTTACACCATATACTGTGTTTGCTGCTTCCATGGTTCCTTTTCTATGGGTGATGACTAAAAATTGTGTATTTTTTGAAAATTTTTTTAGATATTCTGCAAATCGATATACATTAACATCATCTAATGCTGCTTCAATTTCATCTAATACACAAAATGGTGCTGGATTGATTTTTAGAATAGCAAATAATAGAGCTATTGCTGTAAATGCCTTTTCTCCTCCTGATAGTAACATCATGTTTTGTAACTTTTTTCCTGGTGGTTGTACTGCTATTTCAATACCACATTCTAGGATATTTTCTTCGTCTTCTAGTTTTAATGTTGCACTTCCTCCCCCAAATAATTCTTTGAATACCTCTTCAAAGTTTTTATTGATGATGGTAAATTGTTTTTTAAATTGCTCTTTCATTGTATTTGTCATTTCTACAATCATTTTTCTTAGCTTGTTCATGGTACTTTCTAAGTCAACTCTTTGCTCACACATAAAGTCATATCTTTCTTTTATTGTTTTGTATTCTTCAATGGAATCTACATTTACACTTCCTAATTCTTTGATGTCATGTCTTAATTGGTTTACTTTTTTTTGGGTTAATGCTACATTTTCTGGTTTTTCGTATTCTGTTACAGTATTTGGCGTTAGTTCATATTCTTCCCACATGTTATTTATGACAGCATTCATGTCTTCTTCTAACTTTGTTTTCTTTACTTCTATTTTTACAATTTGTGTTTTTAAGTCTTCTATGGTATTAAATTTACTAGAAATCTCTTCTTCTTGTTTGGATAGTTTTTCATTTTTATCTATTCTTTCTTGTTTTAGTTCTTCAATTCTTGAACCACTGTTTTGTACTTCTTCTTTGATTTTTGCTATTTTGTCTTTGGTTTCTTGTATGGATTTTTCTAAATCGATATTGTCAAGGTTGATTTTTTCAATTTCCTCGCTTTTATTAATAATGCTTTTTTTAGCGTTTTCCACCTCTTGTTTAATTCTTTCTTGCATTTCTTGGATTGATATCTCACTTTCGTCAAAAGATGATACTGAAATTTTTAAATTGGTAATGTCAAAATTTAGTCCATCTACATATTTTTGGTTATCTTTATTTAGTTTGGCAAATTCTGAAATAATTTTTGTTAGTTTTTCGTTTTCTTCTGTTAGTTCCTGTATTTTTTTGTTTAGTTCTTCTTTATTTTTGATTGCTTGTTGTTTTTGGTTTTCTAAGCTTTGTTGTTCTTCTTTTAATTTACTGAATCGATTTTCTATTCTGGCTATATTCTCGTCTATTGCTACTACTTTTTGTTTTTTGGTGGCATAGGTTATATCTATTTCTTGTAATTGTTTTTCAAAACTTGTTGCATTTTCTAATACCTCTTGTATCGATTCTTCATATTTTTGCATTTCTTTTTCTTTCTCTTCTATTTTTTCTTTTATCTCTTTTATTTCTTTTTCTAGTTTTTCAATTTCTCTTCCTCTTCCTAAGATGTTGACCGTTTTTTTGGTAACTGAACCTCCTGTAATACTTCCAGAAGCATTGATAATATCTCCTTGTAGTGTTATGATTCGAAATGTATATCCGTTTTGTTTGGCTACTTTTATGGCTGTTTCCATGTTATCTACTATTATGGTTCTTCCTAATAGACTAATAAGGATGGATTCGTATTTTTTTTCAAATTGAATGAGATCACATGCTATCCCAATTAGACCTTTTTCTTGTCCTCTTATTTTGTCTATTTTCTTTCCTTTTACTGATGTGATTGGCAAAAAAGAGGCTCTTCCTAAATTGTTTTTTCTTAGATGTTCTACTAATCTTTTGGCATCTGTTTCGGTTTCTGTTACAATATTTTGCAAACTTGCTCCTAAACACATTTCAATGGCTGTTTGGTATTTTTCTGGTACTTCTATGATATTGGCAAGAACACCATGCATCCCTTTTCCTAATTCTTTTATGGTTTCACAGTCTTTTAATAATAATTTTACACTTTTTTGATAGCCTTCTTTTTCTTTTTCGGTTTCTATTAGAAATTTTAGTTTGGTTTCTTTCATTCTTAATTCATTTTGGTTGTTTTCTATACTTTTTTGATAATTGCTAATTTTTCTTTGTGCTTCTTCTTTTGTTTTATTGATTTCTTCTATTTGTTTTACTACTTGGTTTCTTTTACGATCAATTTCATAAAATTCTTTTGCGATTTCTTCTTTTTGAAGTCTTGTAGCATCTAATTCTGAAATATCATTTGCGATTTCATTTTTTATTTGGTTTTGCCTTTTTTCGTAATTTTCATAGTTTATTTCTTGTGTATGACTGCTTGCTTGTAATTCATATTTTAGGTCTGTATTTTTTTCTACTTGCTGTTTTTGTTTTTCGATTTCTAGTTCTTTGCTTGATAGTTTTTTCGTTATTTTTTCTAGTTCTTCTTCTTTTTGCTTTAGTTCTTCTTCAAATTTTTCTTTGTTTTGTTTTAGGTTTTCTTTTTTTTCTTCTCTTTTTTTCATTTCTTCTTCTAGGTCTTGCTTTTTGGTGGTTGCTTCTTTGATTTCTTTTTGGAATCTTTGCTTGTTTTCTTGGTTGTTATGAATTCTGGTATTGGCTACATTGATGTCTGAATTTAACATTTCAATTTCTTTTTGGCTTGCAAATCCTAGGTTTGACATTTTTTCTATTTGGTTGGTTATGGCATCTATTTGTTCTTTTAATTCTTCTTTTAGTCCTTTTATTCTTTCTAGTGTCTCTTCTTCTTCTTTACATTGTACTTTATAGATTTGTTCGTCTTTTCCTATTTCTTCTAAGTCTTTTTTGTATTTTCCTATGTTGTATAAAAATAATCCTATTTCTATGTTTTTTAGTTCTTCTTTTATTTTTAAGTATTTTTTGGCTTTTTCTGCTTGTATTTTTAATGGATCTATGTTACTTTCTATTTCTGCTAAAATGTCATTGATTCTTAGTAAATTTAATTTTGTGCTTTCTAATTTTTTTTCACTTTCTACTTTTCTTACTCTATATTTTACGATTCCTGCTGCTTCTTCAAATATGTGTCTTCTGTCTTCTGATTTGTTACTTAAGATTTCGTCAATTTTTCCTTGTCCTATGATAGAATATCCGTCTTTTCCTATTCCTGTGTCCATGAATAATTCTAATATGTCTTTTAATCTACAGGGTACTTTGTTAATAAAATATCCTGTTTCTCCACTTCGATATATTTTTCTGGTTACGGTTACTTCTGTGTATTCGATTGGTAATGCTCCATCACTATTTTCAAATATTAAAGAGGCTTCTGCAAATCCTAATGATTTTCTGTTTTGGGTTCCTGCAAATATGATGTCTAAGGATTTTGCTCCTCTTAATGATTTTATACTTTGCTCTCCTAGTATCCATCGTATGGCATCTGATATGTTACTTTTTCCAGAACCGTTTGGACCGAATTACTCCTGTGATTCCTGGTCTGAATTCTAGTATTGTTTTGTCAGCAAATGATTTAAATCCTTGTATTTCTAGTCTTTTTAAATACATCCTTTTCTCCTATCTATTTCTTTTGTTTTTCCTTTTTATTCGGTTCAACTAAACTATATCAAGTTTATACTATTTTTGTTTTTTTGTAAAGCTTCTTTTTTATACAAATTTTGCCCCAGATACAATTTTTGCTATATTATATATTAAACGTTGTTTTTCTGGTGTACAGGTAAGTAATGTTTCATATAGTTCTTTGTCTAAATAGTTTTCGGCATTTGTTATGGTTCCTTTTATTAAATATTCTACACTTATGTTTAATACTTTGCTTATTTGTGCTAGCCTTCTTAAATTTACTTGTGAAGATCCTCTCTCTATTCTGCTGATATACACTATTGTTACATCAGTTTCTTCTGATAATTTTTCTTGTGACCATCCTTTGGCTTTTCTTGCCTCTTTTA
>CASUIT010000066.1 GCA_949455995.1 uncultured Clostridia bacterium | reverse complement strand
CTCGTACAGATACAATATCCTGCCAGAATTCTGTTCATCCACTCTGATAGCGAATTGATTGAATTCTACTTCTACAGCTTTTACACCATAGAAATTAGAATATGGAACAAAGAATTTTCTCAATTCTGCTACAAATCCAGAAATAGTACCGCCGGCTATACAATCAACAGTGACAATTCCATCTTTTAATGATGTAATAATCATCCTGTCTCTTGTACAAGGATTTCTAAACCATAAACTTTTGCTCCACTCGACTATTTCATCAAAGCGGAAAGAATTGGTATAAATCTCATCCTGCATATCAAACAGGTCTGAATCTGAATCTCTAAGCGGAATGCGTTTATGGCAGATCTGAGTATCAACAGAAATATCATTATCACCGTCCTTGTAGCCAGGCATTGACATTGCTTTCATGAGCATGCATATAATGTCTTTTCTACCAGTGGTTTTCCCAATCTGTAAACGGATATTACGATAGTTCAAAATCACAGAATCCAAATTTGCAAAATTGCTTTTTCTCGAAAACAATCCAGAAACTAATTCCGCAACTCTTGAAATACTTTCCGTGTGGTCAATGGCGATTTCCATGACTCCATCTGCATAAGCCGTTGCCTTGAATGCCGTTTCCGTCCAGTTGCTTCCTATGTTAGGAAGAAAAACAGAAGCCTTAAAGACAAAACCTCCATCTGTTGCAACACCCTCAAAGCGAATCATTGTTACCTCTTTCCGTCCATTTCTTCTCATGATAAATTTCTCCTTTCAATATGTTATAATTATAGTTGTCATGCAATCTTAATAATGATATGCATAATTTAAAACTACTTAATAAAAGTATATCATATTTACATAAAAAAGTAAAGTTTTTCCTGTTCGCTTTATTAGAGATATGCATATAAAAAAATAATAGTAAAATAATATCTATAATAAAGCGAATAAGGTGAGAATATGAAAATTAACAAATACAATGAATTTAGAAATATATCAGGTTACGTTCTTAAAGAATTAAGATTAAAAGCCAATTTATCTCAACAAGATTTAGCAGAAAAATTACAATTACTTGGTATTGAACTAACATCTAAAGAAATTTCAAAAATAGAAAATGATAATAGATTAGTTCAAGACTTTGAATTATTTGCATTTGCTAAAGTGTTTAAGGTTTCAGCTGATGTATTTAATAAAAAATTAGATAAATAGCAGTAAATATAATGTTTTCTGTTATTTATTTTTTTTATTTTCTAATATAGTTCTAATTCCATCGCAAAATCCGAATCTTATAAAATTTTTCATTGTCATAAGCTATTATTTGATTTTCTCTTTTTCTATATTCCTCTAATTTTTCTAATATCCCCTCTCTTGTATTATGAAAATGTGGTGGTAAGTTCTTTATAGCAATTATTAATTTTTCATAATACACAGTATATTCTTGTGTTATCTCTACAATTTCCTCATTAGTTATTTTATTGTGATCATACAATTCTTCTTCCCTTTTCCTAAAAATTGTGTCTAACATTGTATCATCAATATATTCTTCAATATCTTTAATTCTTATCATGTTGCCACCTCCTTATTAACGATATTTCGTTTATATTATATCGCTAATAAAGAGATATTGCAATAGTATTTTAGCGATTTTTCGTCAGCGTTATTTCGTTAGTTTTGTTATACTCATTTTATAGTTAAGAAAAGAGGGATTTTATGCAACTTTCAGAAGCCGTTAGAAGAAGAATTATAAATTTAGCAGATGAAAGAAATATAACTTTACATAGGTTATCTTTAGAGTCTGGAATATCATACTCTACATTAAGTAGTTTTATAAATGGAAAAAGTCAAAGTCCTAAACTTGTTACTTTATTACATATATGCGAAGGATTTGGAATTGAATTAAATGAATTTTTTACTGATAAATTATTTGAAGATGTAGAAGAAGATTAAAATTTTATAAATTTTGCTCAAAAATGAATTTAAAAAAATCGTTTGACATATACTAAATATTGTAGTATACTATATTTAACTTAAGTTAAATACAAAAAAAGCATTATTCATAGATGTTCGAGAAAAACTAAATGTGCGACAGCATTTAGTTTTTTTCATTTTCATAAAAAAAGGACAATGTAGCGAAGCGACAGTGCTACATCATCCCTTTTCGGTTAGCTAAACCTCATTTTGTCTGTGGTCATTTGGTTTGTTGTTTTGTTTGGCTTGGTCAAGAGCTACTTGATTTAAGTCTTTTTCTTTTTGTAGTAGTAATTCCACCAAACGCCATACTAATTCAGCATTATTCATTTTTGTTCCTCCTTTCGCAAAGATTTCCTTTGAAAAGGATGCTGTTATTATATCTAATTATTCTATAAAAAACAATGAAATTTATAATCTTTTTACAATTTTCTTGAACTCATTTTTTCAAAAACCTTTCAAAATTTGTTCATTGAAATTTTTAACATCACTTGTTACAATCTATTCATAATTTATTTTAAGTATTTTTAAGTTTTTAGAAAAAAGGGAAAAAAAAGGGAATTGATTATTACTAATTATGATAATATAATTCCTTTAACAAATAAATTTAAAAATGAGTATTTAGCTATAAGTATTCATTTAGATTACTATGCTTAAAATTTATTAGCAAAAATTTAACCAATTATAAGGAGGTGCTTTTTTCAATGTCAAATAAAGAAAAAATCATTGATTTATTTTATCGTGAACATTCAAAACCTGTTGATATTGCTTTAGAATTAAATGTCAGTAATGCCTATGTATCAAAAGTAATAAAAAAAGATTTTAGGTATTATGAAGAAAAAAATCAAAGGAGACAACAAAACAAACAAAAACATAAAGAACGAACCATTGAATACATGAAATTAAAGCAAAAATCAAACAAAGATAGTTATGAAGCTCTTAAAGCCCAACTAAAACAGGATGCTGAAGAACTATCTTATTATTTTGACATTTCAGATCGTAGCTTTAGAAAGTTTAATTCTAGTGCTTACAAGTATAATGCTAAAAAGAAAAGATTTGAAATAGACAGAAAATTAACGGTTTCAATAGATGTTCCAAAAGTAGTTTATTAACAAAAAGGAGGTACAATTAAGATGGATATAAAAGAACAATATTCTATCATGTTTACTAATTACCCAGATATTATAAACATTGAACAAATGCGAAATATGCTAGGTGGGATTAGTTTAACATTAGCCTATAGACTTATTAAAGAAAACAAAATCAAAGCTATGAAAATAGGCAGACAATATAAAATTCCAAAAGCTAATATAATTTCATACATAATAAGTCAAAATTGAAAATAAATACATTTACACGAGAATAAGGAGGTCATTTTATGATAACAGTAACAGCTACATTACAGCAAAAGAAAAATATTTATTATGCTGTTTTATATTATAAAGATGAATTTAATAATATACAGCGAAAGTGGATTTCCACGAAATTAAAAGTTAAGAATAATAAAAAAATTGCAGAAAGAAAAGTTGAAGAAATAAGACATGAATATGAAAAAACTCTAAATGAAAAACCAACTATTTCTGGGTTAGATATAAATAATAAAGCTAATATAAAATTTTGTGATTTTATGATAAATTGGCTAGATATTATAAAACCTAGAGTTGTAAAAACTACTTATGCAGGTTATGAAAGAATTGTAAAAGGTAAAGTATATAACTATTTTAAGAAATTAGATGTTTCCTTAAAAGATTTAAAGCCTTATCATATTCAAGATTTTTACACAGAATTATATAACTTAGGTTTGAAAGGTAATACGATTCTTCGCTATCATGCCAATATTAGAAAAGCATTGCAATATGCAGTAAAATGTGAATTGATACTAACCAATCCAGCAGACAAAATAGACAAGCCTAAAAAAGAACAATACATAGCAACTTATTATAATAAAGCACAATTAAATGAATTATTAGTTGCAATAAAAGATACACCTATTAAGTTACCTGTTCTTTTAGCCTTATATTACGGACTTAGGCGAAGTGAAGCACTTGGTATTAAATGGGATGCCGTTGATTTTGATAATAAAACAATTATAATTAGACATACCATTTCACAAACAAAAGTAGATGGTAAATTGCAAATTGTTGCAGAAGATAAAACGAAAAATCAATCAAGTTATAGGACATTGCCTTTAATTCCAGAAATTGAGGAAATACTTTTAGAAGAAAAAGCAAATCAAGAATACAATAAGAAAGTATTTAAAAAATCATACTTAAACGAAAATGGTTATGTTTGTGTAAATACAGATGGCTCTATACTAAAACCTGACTATGTTTCACATAAGTTTAATCAAATACTAAAAAATAATAACCTAAAGTCCATTAGATTTCATGATTTAAGACACTCGTGTGCTAGTTTATTACTATCTAATAAAGTAAGTATGAAAGATATTCAAATATGGTTAGGGCATTCTAGTTATAATACTACAGCAAATATATATACTCATGTAGATACAGAGTCAAAACAAAATTCTGCTTTAGTAATTGGTAATAGTTTAAACTTTACTGACCCTAGTCAAAATGATGACGAAGAAGATGAAGAAATGGAGTTATAAATAAGAAAATTGTTAGAAATGTTAGAAAATTTAGAAATTAAAAAATCCTTATTTAAGCCACTAAATAAAGATTTTATAAAAATAAAATGTTGTGAATTTTGTAGAACTTTTTGTAGAACTACAAAATTTTTTATAATTAAAACCTCAAGCATAATCTTACGAAACACTTGAGGTTCTAATGGTGCAGATGGCCGGAATCGAACCGGCACGGTTTATTCAACCGCAGGATTTTAAGTCCTGTGCGTCTACCAGTTCCGCCACATCTGCATTTAATAATTAAACTGGTTTTATCGACTACATTTGATATTATAATATGTAGTAATTTTTTTGTCAATACATTTTTCCATTTTTTTTATTTATTCTCTGATTCTGTCATTCAAAATTCTATTGCAACAAAAGCCCAGAACTTAATCTAGACATTCTCTACTATTTTTAACTTATTTACCAGTTTGTCTCAATCTTGTATATTTTCCTTTTACAGATATATTTGCAAAATTATATCGTTATTCATAAAACTTTTCTAGTTTCCTCTCTTCTATAAATAATTCCATTATATATTTTTGCTATTCTCTATTTATATAAAAAAAATTAAAAAATAAAGTACTGTTTCTAGCACTTTATTCATTAAATCTTAGCTCTTTTTTCTTAATCATTTGTTCCTGTTCCATCAAATGGAATAAATTTATTTACTACACTTTCTGGTTGTACTTCTTCAGCACGGAACATCATAAATGATGTATTTATTTTATTTTCTACTAATTGTTCTACTTCTTCTTGTGAAGCATGTTCTGCTAATACTAGTTCACTGACTAATATTTGTTTTGCATTGTTTAACATCTTTTTTTCTCCTGTTGATAGTCCTTTTTCTTTTTGTTTAAAACTTAAATTTCTTACTACATCTGCTACTTCATAAATGTCCCCACTTTTCATTTTATCCATATTATCCCTATATCTTTTGTTCCAATTTTTATCCATTTGTGTTTCATCTTTTTCTAATATTCCAATTACTTTATCTGCTGAACTTTTATCTATAATATTTCTTACTCCTACTGTTTCTGCTTTTGCTGTTGGTATCATTACTTTTACTTCTCCTGGCATTTTTAATATGTAATACGATTGTTTCTCTCCTAAAATATCTTTTTCTTCTATTGAATCTATCACTCCAGCTCCATGCATTGGGTATACAATTTTATCGCCTACATTAAACATGTAAGTCAACTCCTTTCAGTGCTTTTATTTTAATAAAAAAAACATAATAAAGTTATGTAAACATTTGTATTTAATAACTTTATTGGATTTTTTAACCATATTTATTATACAATAAAAAATGGTAAAAGTCAAAGCCCTTACCATTGTTTTTTACTGTATAATATATCTGTATCCCTCTATTTTCTAAGGAGAAATTTTTTTTATTTTTTTATTCTTATTTTGTAGGTTGCAACACATAAAGTGTAAAAAAATAAGTTAGATACCTCGCAATGGTAAAAAATGAATTATTTTTAACAACATTTTGTCTAATTAGTAGTTGAACCAAATCCACCTTGTCTTGTTCCTTCTGCCTTGTCGTCATCTGTTATTAAATATTTCTGAAAAATGGCTTGTCCAATTGCTTCTCCTTTTTGAATAATAATGTCTTCTTCTTTTATGTTATAAAATGCAAACATAATATGACCATCATTGTCTATGTTTCCATAATAATCCTTATCAATAATTCCTACACTATTTGCCATAATTAATCCTTTTTTCTTTGGATTAGAACTTCTGTTGTATAACATCATTACTTCGTCTTCTTGCATATACGCTTTTAGTCCTGTTTTTACCAAGGTTGGATTCATCCCTTTTTTAAAACTAGGTATTACTACATCTTCTGCTGCTTCTATATCATATCCAGCCGAATATTTGGTTTTTCTAATTGGTAAACGTATTTGCTTATTTTCAAATCCTTTTGCTATTTCAAATCCTCTTAATCTTTCCATTTTGTTTCCTCCTTTTTGCTTATTTTTTCACAAAACAATCCATTTGTCAAGATTAAAAACTGAAACTTATATTTCTTGTTACAATTCACAGTTGTCTGAATTTAATCGATTAAAAAATTCCTCCGAACACAAAATGGGCATAAATAAAATTTTGACCTTTTAAACCAATTTACATGTCTCGTCTTTGTTCGACCACGAAAATTATGTTTTTGATTAAACAGTTTATATAATGAACCCAACACTTTTTAAAAGTCAAAATTGTTAGGGATTAAGACATAATAAACAAAAAACAAAATTAAAAGTGTAACACTATTTTTTCGACAAAATATAATATTTAGTATAACAAATAGGAGGTATTGTAATATGAGACCACAAGAAAAGACATTAAATGATTTACCTTTAGACACAAAAGGGTATATTCAAAAATTAGATTGTAGAGAAACTATAAAAAGAAGATTATTAGATTTAGGATTAGTAGAAGGTGTCCGGTATTACTCCTGTTTTAATTAGTCCTTCTAAAGATCCACGTGCTTTTTCTATTCGTGGTACTTTAATTGCTATTCGAAAAGAAGATGCAAAATTCATAACTATCTATCTTGATTCATAATATATATTATGAAATTTATATTTTTAGGGAGGTTGTCTTATGGGACTTACAAAATCTTCTATGGGAAGTCGATTATTAGTAAATAATTTAAATTTTTTAAAAAATGATTGTGATTATGTAATTGCTTTAGCTGGCAATCCTAATGTTGGCAAGTCTACTATTTTTAACAATTTAACAGGTATGCACCAACATACAGGTAACTGGCCACGGAAAGACAGTTGAAAATGCTACTCGGAAACTGTATTTATAATAACAAAAACTTTCTTTTCGTAGATATTCCTGGCACTTATTCTATTATGTCTCATTCAGAAGAAGAAGAAATTGCAAGAGATTATATTTGTTTTGGAAATCCTAATTGCACTGTAATTGTAGTAGATGGCACTTGCCTTGAACGAAATTTGAACTTGGTCTTTCAAATTATGGAAATTACAAACAATATTGTTGTTTGCGTTAATTTACTAGATGAAGCTAAAAAGAAAAAAATACATATCGATTTAGATAAATTGTCCTATGAACTTGGTGTTCCTGTTGTTGGTACTACTGCAAGAAAAAAGAAATCTCTTACTTGCCTTTTAGACACCATTTCTAAGGTATGTAACAATAAGCAAAATTTTGCCCCTAAAAAAATCACTTATTCTAATATCATAGAAAATGCTTTGTCCAAAATTCAACCTATTTTAGAAAACGATTTTGCGTTTTCTCCAGATTTATCACGCTTTATCAGTTTAAAGTTAATAGATGGCGAAGAAAAAATTTTGCAATCCATTGAAAAAAATCTTTCTATTGATTTATTAAACAATAAAAAAATTCAAGAAGCCACATTAGTAGCATGCCAACTATTAAAAGAAAACCATATTTCTCAAAATACTTTAAAAGATTTAATGGTAGCAGATATTATGCATAAGGCTGAAAAAATTTGTAATCATGTTTGTACATTTGAAGATGAAAATTATTCTAATCGAGACAGAAAATTTGATAAAATATTAACTTCTAAAAAATTTGGTTTCCCCATTATGCTGTTATTTTTAGGCTTCATTTTTTGGCTAACTATTGTAGGTAGCAATTATCCTTCTCAAATTTTGTTTGCACTATTTTCTTGTATTCAAGAAAAATTATTTTTAGTTGCTAACATCTTATGTTTTCCAGAATGGCTCTCTTCTTTGCTAATTTCAGGAATTTACCAAACTTTAACTTGGATTGTTTCTGTTATGCTTCCTCCTATGGCTATTTTCTTTCCTCTTTTTACGATTTTAGAAGATTTAGGCTACCTTCCTAGAATTGCTTTTAATATGGATGGTTTTTTTAAAAAATGTTGTTGCTCTGGTAAACAGATGATTACTATGTGCATGGGATTTGGTTGTAATGCTGCACGGTTGTGTTGGATGTAGAATTATTGATTCTCCTCGTGAAAGATTAATTTCCATCTTAACCAATAATTTTGTTCCTTGTAATGGAAGATTTCCTTTTTTAATTGCAATTAGTACTATATTCATTGCTGGAAGTATGCAAGGATTTCGGTGCATCCATTGTTTCTACACTTGCCGTTATTTTTGTCATTTTATTAGGAATCTTTTTTACCTTAATCATTTCTAAACTATTATCAAAAACTATTTTAAAAGGCATGCCTTCTTCTTTTGTATTAGAACTACCACCTTTTCGCAAACCTCAATTTGGAAAAATTTTAGTTCGCTCTTTATTTGATAGAACTTTATTTGTTTTAGGAAGAGCTATTTGCGTTGCTGCTCCTGCTGGTCTTGTCATTTGGTTATTTGCAAATATTGGTATTCATGATGTCAGTTTACTAGAATTCATTGCCAATTTTTTAAATCCTTTTGCTCAATTAATGGGGTTGGATGGCTATATTTTAACTGCTTTTATTCTTGGTATTCCAGCCAATGAAATTGTTTTACCAATTATTTTAATGTCCTATCTTGGTAGTCATTCTTTGGTAAAT
>CASUIT010000065.1 GCA_949455995.1 uncultured Clostridia bacterium | reverse complement strand
AGAGGTTGTCCTAATAGTGAGGAAAAAAAGTATCGTAATACATATAAAAAAATAGAAAAAAAGGAAGCTCAAAATGGTGATTATAAAGATATTGGATATGTATTTTATGAAGAAAGAGATTATAATGATGGAGTTCCTTTGGTAATTATTCAAAATTGGTTAGAAGATTATAGAAAAAATTATAAATAAAACATTATGGAGGAGAATAAAGATGAAGAAAGATAAGAAATTGTATTCAATTTTTATAATTGCTATAATAATTGATTTTTCCATATTGAGTTATCTGATTTATAGTAATTATTTGTTACAACAAAAAGTTAGCAATTTAGAAAAAGATATACCTAAAATTGAAGATAAATTATCTCAACAAAATATACAGTTTGAAGATGTAAATGAAAAAGTTTTTAATATGATTGCAAAAGAAAATTCCGAACAATATTATGAAAATCTCACACAAGAAGAAAAATCAAAACGTCCGAATTGGGTTGAAGATGATTATTATTTTGATAATTCTAGTATAGAAGGTAAAACACCCATTACAGAGGATAAAGCAATTGAGGTATGGAATGAATACAGAAAGAACATTATATTGAATGACCTAGATGAGTATAAAGTAAAAAAAGTAACAATTGGAAAGGTAAATCCTACAAATAATTTGACCGCAGGAACTGGATGGAATGTAAAAAAAGCAGATTATGAAAGAGATGCCTATATTATTCAATGCAGTGATGCTGATGAGTTATCGAGCATAACTGGATATGTCGATATGTATACTGGTAAAGTTATTGGTGGATTTTATGGTGGAGTATAATTACAAATTACAATTAATAAGGCTTATTAGAAATACTTAATATAAAATGGAACATTTACAACTAAGTAGATGTTCTTTTAATATATAAGAAAAGGAGGAATGCAGAGTTCCAATAAAGGAGAATAAAAATAAATAGAAGAATATTAATTATAATAACAGTAATATTTAGTATATTAGTATGTTGTTATTTTTTAGTAAGTCTGCACTATATACTAAGTAAAGACTTTGAAAGGTTATTAAATATAGATGCTATGTCAATTATTAATACACTAATAAAAATCTTAGGTATGAATAAAGAAAAAGTAAAAGTGCCAGAATATATAAAGTTTTTAAATTCCAACCCAAATGAAAAAATAAAACAATATATGCAAGAAAATGATTTGAATATAAGACAATTTTCAAAAATAATAAAAGTAAATGAGAATACAGTTAATAATTGGATAAATAAAGGAACTCAAATTTCAATACAAACATTTAATAAATTAAAAAAGATGAAAAAGAATTTAGAAAATAAAAAACACAAACATAAAAGTAAAGAAAGTGAGATAGAGCAATAATAAAAAAACTCCATTAAATTTTTTGTAATTAAATAGTAGAAAAACAATTGACAAAAGAACTAATGTTTGATAAAATATGACAAATAAGATGAGAAAAAGGATGTGTTCTTATGCAAGAAAAGAAAAATGAAATTATTTTATTTGAAGATGAAGATGTAAAGCTAGAAGTAAGTATGTAAGATGAAACAGTATGGCTAACACAAAAACAAATGGCAGAATTATTTAAAAAGGATAGAAAAACAATAACAAGACATATTCAAAACATTTATAAAGATGAAGAACTAGAAGAAAATGTAGTATGCTCATTTTTTGAGCATACTGCTGAAGATGGAAAAAAATATAATGTTCAACATTATAATTTAGACATGATTATTTCAGTTGGTTATAGAGTAAAAAGCAAAAGAGGAATTTCATTTAGAAGATGGGCAACAAAGGTTTTAAAAGAATATATGTTAAAAGGATATGCAGTAAACCAAAGAAGATTAGAATATTTAGAAAAAACAATAAAATTAATAGATATAGCAACAAGATTAGATGAGGATTTAAGAAGTGATGAAAGTTATAATATGTTAAAAGTAATTTCAGAATATACAAAAGCATTAGAAACACTAAACAAATATGACCATCATCAAATAGAAAAACCAAAAGGAAATATAGTCATAAATAAAAAAGTTAATTATGAGGATTGCATAAAAGTAATTAATGAAATGCCATTTAAACAAAATAGCAACATATTTGGAATAGAAAGAGAACAAGGATTAGAGTCAGTAATTAACAATGTATATCAAGAATTTGGTGGACAAGAAGTATATCCAAGCATTGAAGAAAAAGCATGTAACTTTTTATATTTAATAGTAAAAGACCATATTTTTATAGATGGTAATAAAAGAATTGGAGCAACATTATTTTTATACTTTTTGAATTTTTATGGATTATTAAGAAAAGAAAGTATTTTTGCTAGTGGATGGAAAAATTTACGATAGTGGAACACATAAAGAGATGCTTGAAAAAAGTAGACTTTACAATGAACTAAATACCTATGAGAAAGTAGGTGATCTAACATGAAAAAGATTATAAAAAAGTATGTTAAATCAATCGTAATTGTAGGTATATTACTGTTAACTTGTGACTTTTTATCAGCTATTCCACCATATATAGTAAAGCAAGTTGTAGATATTGATTTTACAAGAGAAGATATTATTCAAACAATATTATTTTATATATTTATCTATACATCTATACATTTAGGTAGACTAATATTTAAGTATATAAGAGATGTGGCAATTAATAAAACTATATGTAAAATTTTAAGAGATATTAGAAAAACATTATTTGATAAGATTTTAAATTTTAAAATGATTACTTTTAATAAATACAATTCTTCTGAGCTATATACTAGATTAACTTCAGATGTAGATAATCTATTCGATTTATTTTTTGGGTTTTTGTATAACATTTTAAGCAATATATTATATATAATATTTATGATTGTAATGATGTTTGTTGCTAATATTAATTTAGCAGTTATTGGTGGAATTACTGTAATTTTTATTTCAATTATTGTATATAAATTTACTAAAGTAGTAGGAAATTTAGATAATGAGATATTAAAAAAGAGAGATAGAGAACATAAAGAATTTTCTGAATTATATAATAAAAGTAAGTTGACTTACCTTTTTAAATTACAAAATAAAAATATTAATAAAATGAATGATTTGTTTTATTCAGAATTAAAAATAAGAAGAAAGTATATATTTATACATCATTTTCCATATTGGATAATAGCAATGATACAAGCCATAGGAATTTATGCCATTATATATTATGCTTTAAATATTAATGTGGCTATATCTTTAGGAAGTATCTATTTAGTATTATATTATACTAAAGAATGCAAAACACCTCTTGAAGAAATTTGTAATCAGTTAGAAGAACTACAAACCTGTATAAATTCATATAAAAGAATAAAAGTTTTATTAAACGAAACGGAAGAAGAAAACATTGAAAGTGGAGATTACATAGAAAATCTAAATCGGAGATATTGAATTTCAAAATGTATCAATGAAATATGATAAAGAAATGATATTAAAGAATATGTCATTTGTAATAAAAAAAGGAATAAAAGTTACGATTGCAGGAAGAACAGGAGTAGGAAAAACCACTCTTACAAATGTATTAATGAAATTGTATGATATAGAAAGTGGAAAGATATTAATTGATAATTATGATATTTCACAAATATCCACGAAGTGTCTAAGAGATAATATTTCTTACATATCACAAAATCCATATATTTTTACGGATACAGTAAGAAATAATATAACTTTAGGAAATAAAGATATAACAGATGAGCAAATAAATCAATTAGTACATGAAATGGGAGTAGAAAATTTATTTAGAAAATTAACTGATGGACTAGATACAGAAATAAAACTTTCCAAATTATCATATGGCGAATTGCAAATAATTGCTTTTATAAGAGCTATATTACATAAAGCAAATTTCTATATATTTGATGAACCAACTTCAAATATAGATTTACAAACAGAGAAAATGATACAAAATATAATAAATAAAATTTCAGAAACGAGTACTGTAATTATAATAGCACACAGAAAGTCAACTATTGAAAGTTCAGATAAAATAATATATTTAAAAGATGGACAAATAGATATGATAGTAAATTAGAAACGAATATAGCTTGCATGATGCACTTATTAGGTACAAAATATGCAAGATATAATAAATATTATTATGGAATGAATTAGTAGAACTGGCAAATAAAATAATAGGAACAAAAACAATAAAACAATTAGATTTTATTGAAGAATCTTTGTAAAAAAGAATTATTATTGACAAGCCAAAAAAAAAAGCATATAATAAAAAAATAAAATAGAAAATAAATCATTGATGAATAAAGGAGAAAGAATAATGAAACCAATATTAGTTTTTGGACACAAAAATCCAGATACCGATTCAATTTGTTCAAGCATGGTATACGAAATATTAGATAGAAAGAATGGCGGGGAAACAAAAGCAGTAAGACTAGGCGAAATCAACAAAGAAACAAAGTATGTATTAGACTATTTAGAGGAAAAAGCACCAGAATTAATCGAAAAAATAGAAGAAGGGCAACAAGTATTTTTAGTAGATCATAATTCATTTAATCAAAGTGTAGAAGGAATAGAAAACGCCAATATATTAGGTGTAATCGATCATCATCGTATTGCTAATTTTGAAACATCAGAGCCATTATATTATAATGCAAAACCCTATGGATGTACAACAACTATTTTGTTTGAAGAATTTAAACAATTAAATCAACCAATTGAAAAAAAAGAGGCTGTATTAATGGCAAGTGCTATTATTTCAGACACCTTATTATTAAAATCGCCAACGACAACCAAACAAGATAAAGAAGCATTAGAAGAATTAGCAAGTATTGCTCAAATAGACGTTCATACATATGGACTAGAAATGTTAAAAGCAGGAACCGATTTAGATGATTATTCATGTGAAGAATTAATTAACCTAGATGCGAAACAATTTGATAAAGAAAATACGAGTTTTGTCATTTCTCAAATAAATACAGTTAGTATAGAAGACATTTTAAAAAGAGAAGAAGAACTAAAAGTAGTAATACAAAAACAAATAGAAGAAAAGAAATTAGATTTATTTGTATTTGCTATTACCGATATTCTAAATAGCAATTCAGAGATCATAGCATTAGGAAAAAACGCAAAAGATGTAATAAAAAAAGCTTTTGGAGAGATATTACAAAATGATAAAGCCTTTTTGGAGGGAGTTGTTTCAAGGAAAAAGCAACTATTACCAAATATTGATAAAAATATATAATAGTAAAAAATCATTATAGGAGGTAGCAAATATAGTGATTTTTTTTGAATGATGGAATAATTTAGTAATGAAATCTACCATTAGTAAGTAAAATAAATAAAAGGAATACATCTAGGAAGAAAGGAATGAAAAAAATGTTAAAAGAAAAACCAAAAGAGAAAATAGCCAAAAAAGAAACTTTCATGCAAGGAGTTATTACCTTAATTTTTTCGCAAGTATTAATAAAATTATTGGGTTTAGTTTATACATTATATTTAACCAATAGAGAAGGATTTGGAGATAAAGGAAATGGAATTGTAGCAGCAGGATATCAAATTTATGCAATGTTACTTACCATATCTTCTATAGGAGTTCCCAATGCAATTTCAAAATTAGTATCTGAAAGAATTGCAGTGGGAGATCATAAAGGAGCTCACAGAATTTTCAAAATAGCCTTTGCAACTTTTGCGATGATTGGACTAATTGGTAGTTTATTATTATTTTTAGGAGCAAAAAATATTTCTAATTTATGGTTACAAATTCCAGAAGCAGAAATGACATTAGTGGCATTGTCTCCAGCCATTTTTTTTGTAGCAATATCATCTGTGATGAGGGGATATTTTAATGCAAGACAAAATATAAAAGCAACTGCTAGATCACAAAGTTTAGAACAAGTATTTAAAACAACACTTACCATTATATTAGTAGAAATGGTTGCTATTCTTTCAAAAGCATCTACCCAATGGATGGCAGCAGGGGCAACACTTGCTACAACACTTGCTACATTTGCTGGTTTTGGTTATTTGTATTTATATTATAAAATGAGAAGAACAGAAATTGCAAGGGAAATCAAAACAACAGTAAATTATAAGTATGAAAGAGTTATTTCTATTATCAAAAAAATATTAATAGTTTCCATTCCAATAGCCTTAACAGCTATTATGTCATCATTAAATAAAAATATTGATTCATTTACAGTAGTAAGAAGCCTAAAAGAATTTATGCCAGAGGATATGGCAATTTCACAATATGGAATATTAGGTGGCAAAGTAGATATGTTAACAAGTTTACCACTATCTATTAATGTAGCATTTGCTACTGCTTTAGTACCAGCAATTTCAGCAGCAAAAGCTAAAAAAGATAAAAAAACAATTACACAAAAAACATCATTTTCTTTATTAATTTCTATGTTAATAGGACTTCCTTGTACAGTAGGAATGTGTTTATTTGCAGGGCCTATTTTAAATTTATTATTTCCTAATGCAAGTATGGGAGAAGTGGTATTACAAATTAGTTCACTAACCATTATTTTTACCATATTAGATCAAACCATAAATGGAGCCTTACAAGGATATGGAAAGTTAATGATACCAGCTATTTCGTTAGGATGTGGAGTAATTGTAAAATTTATATTAAATTTGATTTTAGTACCTATACCAGAAATTGGAGTAAATGGAGCAGCATGGGCATCAGTGGCATGTCATGTGGTAGCATTTAGCATTGCAATAACTTCTTTAAAAAGAACAATAAAATTAAATTTAACATTTTCTAAATTTGTTATAAAACCTATCTTAGCAGTTATTATTATGGGAATCTGTTCTTATTTTTGCTATATAACATTTTTAGGAATAATTGTTCAAAAATTGGCTACAATAATATCAATTATAATTGCTGTAATTATTTATGTACTAGCGATTATTGCATTAAAAGTTTTTTCCTATGAAGAAATACAAATGATACCTGGAGGAAATAAAATTTGTAAAGTACTGGAAAAACTAAAAGTTTATTAAAAAAAAGTAAAAAAAAGAAGGATTTTCAGTATTTTTGGCGAATTATTTAAAATAGAAGTACATCATTGTATTGTTCAAACAATGAAGTACATAAACTATTTAAAACTTATAGGAGGTAATTAATAATGAACAAAGCTGAATTAATCGCAGCAATAGCTGCACAAACAGGAGAAACTAAAAAAGCAGCTGAAGCATCAGTAAACGCTTTTATAGACGTTGTAACAGAAGCACTAAAAAATGAAGACAAAGTTCAATTAGTTGGATTTGGATCTTTTGAAGTAAGAAAAAGAGCAGCAAGAAAAGGTAGAAACCCACAAACAAAAGAAGAAATCAAAATACCAGCATCAAAAGCTCCAGTATTCAAAGCTGGAAAAGCATTAAAAGATTTAGTAAACAAAAAATAAAAGTTTGGTACAAGAAAATATAAATATATGAATTCATAGAAGGAGACTAGAAATAGTCTCTTTTTTATTGTATAGGAAAAATCAAAAACTTTACACTATTTTTTTTAAGTGGTATAATCAAAATGGAAAGAGAGGGACAAAAATGGCAAAAAAATATTTAGAAAAAAATGTATTAGATGCTGCTAAAGAGCGACTAGGAATTATATTTCAGAATTTTGACAATATTTATTTTAGTTTTAGTGGTGGCAAAGACAGTTCAGTGATGATACAATTAGCTAATCAAGTTGCTAGAGCAATGAATCGAAAATTTGATGTTTTGTACATAGATTTAGAAGCACAATATCGACATACCATAGAACATATTGAAGAATTAAAGCAATTGTCCCAAATTAGAGATTTTTATCATATTGCTTTACCTATTGCATTAAGAAATGCGGTATCTGTATTGCAACCAAAATGGATATGTTGGGAAGAAGAAAGCAAACATTTGTGGGTAAGAGATATGCCTAAAGACAGTATCAATATAAAAAATTGTCCATTTTCGTGGTTTAAAAAAGGAGAAGAATTTGAAGAATTTATTGTACAATTTGCTAATTGGTATCAAGAAAAATATCAAGATAAAGTAGCTTGTGGGATAGGAATAAGAACAGATGAGAGTATTAATCGATTTAGAACGATTGCCTTTCAAGAAAAGAAGATTACCTTTAAAAATTACCATTGGACAACTAAATTAAAACCAAATGAAAAACACATAGAAGTATATAATTTTTATCCAATATATGACTGGAAAACAGAAGATATTTGGGGGGCAGTAAGTAAATTTGATTTAAAATTTAATTATATTTATGAATTGATGTATAAAAATGGATTAAGCATTTATGAACAAAGACTTTGTCAACCATATGGAGACGATCAAAGAAATGGACTAGACCAATTTAAATCCTTAGAATATGAGACCTGGAGTAAAGTATTAAATCGAGTAAATCGGAGTTAATTTTGGAAATATATATTGTAAAACAACAGCACTTGGTAATATCAAATCTTGTAAGCCAGAATTTATGTCATGGCAAGAATATAGTGTATTCTTGTTAGAAAGTATAGGAATCTATAATAGAGATTTAATGTTACACTATTATAGAAAAATAAAAAAATTTATGTTATGGCATAAAACCAAAAATAATATCCAATTAAAGGATATACCAGATACAGCGGAATTAAAATTAGAAAATCAAAAAAAAGTTATTTCTTGGAGGAGAATAGCAAGAGCAATAGAAAAAAACGATTTTTATTTAAGAAGATTATCATTTGCGCAAACAAAAAATGATGATAGAGAATTAATGCAATTAATACATAAATGGGATAATTTATTAAATAAAAAAACAAGAACAGATGATAAAACTTTACAAAAAGTAATACAAAAAAATTATGGTTAGGAGAAAAGATATGATTGAAAAAATGACAAATAAAGATGAAAAATTTTATCAATACATGGGAAAATTTTTTGGTTCTCGTTTAGTAGAAAAACAAACCAGTGATAGATTATATGATGATGATAATAAACAGTGGTATATTTATTTAGAAGATGAAAAGGTAATGGCATTTGTATCTATTAGTAGTAACAATGTAATTAAAAATATTTATGCCATTAAAGAAAAATGTTTAGAAGAATTATTAAAAAAAGTAAGAGAAGAAAAGGAAATTACCTATAGTATTGTACAAATGTTT
>CASUIT010000064.1 GCA_949455995.1 uncultured Clostridia bacterium | reverse complement strand
TAAAAATTTAAGTTTAGAGGAGATAGAAAACAAATTACAGGAGACAATAATATACAAAAAATTGAGGAAAATATTACACCACAATATCAATGTGATTGTACCAAACAAAAAATGGCAGATGGATTAGCAAGTATTGGAAAAGAAGAATTGCAAAAAATAATACAAAAAGATGGAAGAGCAGAATTAGTATGTCATTTTTGCAATGAGAAATATGAGTTTACCAAAACGCAATTAGAAGAAATCTTAAAAAATATTGAAAGCTTCCTCTAAAACAAAATTTTTACCACTTAAATAATCTAAACAACCGCTATTTGATTTAAAATTAAATTTTAAAATATAGCTACAAAGCATTTGATATTTTTTACCGAATTTTTTATTTATTTCGTAATTTCCATATTTTCCATCACCAATAATAGGATAACCCAAATAGGCAAGATGTGCTCTAATTTGATGTGTCTTGCCAGTTTCAATTTCTACATCTAACAAAGATGTTTGATTGTGAATACGTTTTTCTAAGACATGATAAGTGGTAATAACTTTTTGAGCATTCCTTTTGTAGACATTAAAAATAGAAACATAACAATTTTTAGAATCCTTTAATAAATAGGCTTCGCATCTTTTATCATTATCATTGGGAATACCATTTACAAGAGCTAGATAATGTTTTTCAATTTCATGTTTTTTAAATTTATCTAATAAAATGGATAAAGTTTCTTCATTTTTTGCAAATAAAACCAATCCAATTGTATTTCTATCAATCCTATGACAAGGCATCGGTTTAAAAGTAGCATTTGGATATTTTTGATGAACATAAGTAGTTAGGCTATTTTTTCCAGTTACTTCTAAGTTAACAGGTTTATTTAAAATTAAAATGTTTTCATCTTCATAAAAAATAGTAATATCGATAGAAAATGTTAGTAAATTGTCTGAGATATAAACTACAATTTCATCATTTTCATGTAAAATGACATTTTTGCAAATCCTTTTATTGTTTATTTTAATATCTTTTTTTCTTAGTGTTTTATAAAAAAGATTAGAAGATAAGTTTGGGATATTTTCTAATAAAAATTTATTTAATTTTTTTCCATCATATTTTTGGTTTACCATTAATTTTTTCATATTTTTATTATACCTTTTTATATAAAAAAAAGCAAGAAATGGTAAATATTCATTAGGTATTAGGAAGCATAATATTTCCAATGCAATCTGTGCCATTACAGAGTTTTTAAATATAAAAGATAAGACACATATAAATTATTTTAATATCATATAATAAAAAGTATGAAAGGTTGCTACTTAAGAGATTCGTTTCTTTCACTCTAAAAAATAGGCAAGCAAGGCTGACTAGTAACTATAAATGTGAACTTTATGTGAAAAAGAAAGAAAAAGTATTGACAAGTTAAGAAAAAGGGTATAAAGTATTAGCAGTCACTTACTAAGAGTGCTAAAAAATCTTAAGGAGGTAATAAAAATGATCAAACCATTAGGAAACAGAGTACTAATCAAAATGAAAGAAGGCGAAGAAACAACCAAAAGTGGAATTATACTAGCTGGAAATGCACAAGAAAAACCGCAAATAGCAGAGGTAATAGAAATAGGACCAGGAGAAAAAGTAGACGGAAAAATCGAGCCAGTCAACGTAAAAAAAGGAGACAACATAATTGTAAGTAAATATTCTGGAACAGAAATAAAATATGAAGGAACAGAATATATCATAGTAAAACAAGATGATATATTAGCAATTGTTGAATAAAAAGAGAAAGGAAGGATAAAAAATGGCAAAAGTTATTAAATTTGGAGAAGAAGCAAGAAAATCGTTAGTAGAAGGTGTAAATAAATTAGCAAACACCGTTAAAGTAACATTAGGACCAAAAGGAAGGAATGTTGTATTAGACAAAAGTTTTGGAGCACCATTAATCACAAACGATGGAGTAACCATTGCAAAAGAAATCGAATTAGAAGATAAATATGAAAACATGGGAGCACGTTTAGTAAAAGAAGTTTCAACCAAAACAAATGACGTAGCAGGAGATGGAACAACAACAGCAACCGTTTTAGCCCAAAGTATGATAAAAGAAGGAGTAAAAAACGTAGCAGCAGGAGCCGATCCAATGGCAATCAAAAGAGGAATAGATAAAGCTGTTGAAAAAGCAATAGAAGGATTAAAAGAAGTAAGTTCTAACATCAATGGAAAAGATGACATTGCAAGAGTAGCAAGCATATCAGCAAACAATGAAGAAATTGGAAATCTAATTGCAGACGCAATGGAAAAAGTATCAAAAGATGGAGTAATCACCATTGAAGAATCCAAAACATCTAACACAGAACTAAATGTAGTAGAAGGAATGCAATTTGATAAAGGATATTTATCACCATATATGGCAACAGACACTGAAAAAATGGAAGCCATCTTAGACAATCCATACATATTATTAACAGACAAAAAAATCAGTAATGTACAAGAAATATTACCACTATTAGAAGCCATTATGCAAGAATCTGGAAAACTATTAATTGTATGTGATGATATAGAAGGAGAAGCATTATCCACATTAGTATTAAATAAATTAAGAGGCGTATTAAATGTAGTTGCTGTAAAAGCACCAGGATTTGGAGATAAAAGAAAAGCTAGCTTAGAAGATATTGCTATTTTAACAGGAGCAGAAGTAATTACATCAGATTTAGGATTAGAATTAAAAGATACAACCATAGCCCAATTAGGAAAAGCAAAACAAGTAAAAGTTCAAAAAGAAAATACAATCATAGTAGATGGAAATGGAGACAAACAACAAATAGCAGATAGAGTAGGACAAATAAAAGCACAAATTATAGAAAACAAAAGTGACTATGACAAAGAACAATTACAAGAAAGACTAGCAAAAATTGCAGGAGGAGTAGCTGTCATTGGAGTAGGAGCGGCAACAGAAGTTGAAATGAAAGACAAAAAACTAAGAATAGAAGATGCCCTATCTGCTACAAGAGCAGCCGTAGAAGAAGGAATTGTTGCAGGAGGAGGAACTGCATTAATTAACGTTATTCCAAAAGTAGAAAAACTACTAAGCACATTAGAAGCAGGAGAAGCATTAGGAGCAAAGATCGTATTAAAATCATTAGAAGAGCCAGTAAAACAAATTGCTATTAATGCTGGATTAGAGCCAGCAGTTATTGTAGACAATGTAAAAAAATCACAAATAGGAGTTGGATTTGATGCAGCAAAAGAACAATATGTAGATATGAAAAAAGCAGGCATTGTAGATCCAACAAAAGTTACAAGAAGTGCACTACAAAATGCAGCATCAATTGCCTCTATGGTACTTACCACAGAAAGCATTGTAACAGATGCACCAGAGCCAAAAGGATGTAACTGTGGAGGTCATGAAGCAGGAATGCCAGCTGGAATGGACGGAATGTATTAATATATATAATAAAAATGTCTGTCAACCTAAGGAAAACATACTGATGGATATCAGTTTTAATCTCCAATAAAAATAATATCAAGAGTAAATGGACTTACTATCATTCATTCTTGACATTATTTTTATTGGAGATTTTTATGACACTTAAAAATGTAAGGATAATCAAGTGGACAAACTTCTACTTATGATATGATATTTTGCCCCTTGAAATAAAATTATGTAAGTTAGAAGATTATTCCTAGTACACCTTTTAAGGGGCTAAAGTCGCAGAGTATAAAATATCAATATATTAAAAGACAATAATATGTATTTTTGTATAAAAATACCAGATTATTATTGCATTATATAACATAAAATGGTAAAATATAAAGGGGAGATGAAATAAAATAAAGGAGTAAAAAATGAGTTTTATGCTAAAAAAAGCAAAAAAGCAAATAATATACATTCCAATAAGCTTTTTATTCATATGTTGTATCTTAGTTATCATATTAAATTTTTTTGCGAAAAATAACACAAACAAAAAAAACATAGAAGGCATTAATCCAGTTACAGTAGTAAAATCTTCTATGAAATATAAGGAACCATTAACTGTCATATTAGAGTATATAGAAAAAGAAGAAACAATAAAAAAAGAACCAGAAAACATAGAGACCAAAGTAGAAGAAAGCATCTTGCCAATAGAAGACAATCTTCCAATACTAGAAGGAAAAGAAAAACAAACAGAACAAAACAATAAAATGCTAGAAGAAACAACAATAGAAACAGCAAAAGAAGAAAATGAAGTAGAAAAAAAAGAAATAGTAGAAACACAATACCAAGGATTTCCAACCATAGGGAAAATAGAAATACCCAAAACAGGAGTAAACATGCCTATTCTAGACCAAGTAACAGTAGAAGGAATGAAATTAGCCTCTTGTTTACTATACAAAACAGGAGAATTAAACCAAGATGGAAACAATTTAATCGTTGGGCATAATTTTAGAGACCATACACTATTTTCCAATAATAAAAACTTAAAATTAGGAGACAAAATCTATATCACAACATTAGATGGAAACAAAGTAGAATATACCATTTATGATAAATTTGTAACAACACCAGAAGATGTAAGTTATATAAAAAGAGAAACCAACAATAAACCAGAAATAACATTATCATGTTGTACAGATGACGACGAATATCGCATTATTATTTTAGCAAAAATAATAGAATAAAAGAAAGGAAGCGATGAAGATGGGAAATAAACAAAGAGAAGAATTTATAAAAAGAGTACAAGGAAAAGAAGAAAGAAAGAAAAATGAAAAGAATAAAAAAATGGTAAAAACAGCTGGAATGTTAGGACTAGCTACTGCTATAGGAGTATCATCAGGAGCCATTAGTAACAAACATTCAGAATTAATACTTCCAGAAAAAAAGCCAGTAGTTCAAAAAGAAAATTATGTAAAAATAATTCCCAATATGGAAAATATTGAAACAATAGTAGACAATTTAAAAACTCAAGAAGATGTAATAAGATATTTAAAAAATGAATACATAGAAGAATACGAGAAAAAAATGGGTAATACAGATCTTACAACGCAAGATATTGAAATTTTAGAAAGTTATCAAAATGTGATCTATCGTGACAACAATACAGGAGAATATATTACACATGCAGGAAATATCTATGATACCAAAGATATGATGGAAAAACAAGGAATTTCTTATGAAGAAAAAACTTGTGTAAAAGTATATGAAGTACATCATGGTGATGAAATTATAGATGCTATGGTATTAGAAAGTAGACCACAAGAGAATGGAGAAAATAAGAAGATTCCAGTTAAAGTGATAATAGGAGGTTCTAGCTACAAACCATATGATTCTACACTTGTTGAAATGGGAACTGTTATTTCAGAAGGAATAAAATATTGGGACAATATAGAAAAAGACGAAGTCTCAAAAGAGATGACCAAAAAACCATTCATAGAAGCTTTAAAAGAATGGAAACAAAAAGAAAAAACAAAATTGGCATTGCAAAAAGAAGAAGGATATGAAATAGGAGACTAAATGTATAAAATTACCACTCTTTGCAAACAATATGTTTAAAACATATTGAGCAAGGAGTGGAATTTTTTTGAAAACAAATAGAATATTAAAGATAAATGGTACTTTAATCGATAAAAAACAGTTAGAAAATCACTTACAAAAAATAGCCTCAAATCATAATTTAAGCAATCAATCGCAAAAAGACACCTATCCTGTACCACATATGCTAGAAAACTTTAAAATCATAGAGCAAGTCTATGAATTATTAAATGAGCACTTAAAACTAGGAATTAGCATACATCCAGCAGGAGAATGGATTTTAGATAATTTATATATTATAGAAGAAATGGTAAAACAAATTGAAAAAGAATTAACACTCAAGAAATATACTAATTTGGTAGGAATAGCAAATGGAACCTATAAAGGATTTGCAAGAATTTATGTACTAGCATCAGAAATAGTAGCATATACAGACAATAAAATTGAGAAAAAAGACTTAGAAGAATATTTGGCAAGTTATCAAACCAAAAAAACATTAAGCATGGAAGAAATTTGGAATATTGGTATCTTCCTACAAATTGCGATTATAGAAAATATTAGAGAGATTTGTGAAAAAGTCTATAGTTGTCAAATACAAAAACATAAAGCAGAAAATATTGTAGAAAGATTAGTAGAAGATAAGAAAAAAACTCAACAACAATTTAAAGGACATCCAATAAAAAGATTAGGGAAAGATGAATTTGGAAATATGAAAGAACCTTTTATTGAATATATGTCCTATATTTTAAAACGATATGGAAAAAAAGGATATCGTTATTTAAAAGCACTAGAAGAAACCGTAGAAATGGCAGGAAATAGTGTATCAGAAGTCATAAAAAAAGAACATTTTGATATTGCTGTTAGAAAAGTGTCAATGGGAAATAGTATTACAAGCATTAAAAAAATACAAAGAATTAATTTTTTAGAAATATTTGAAAAAATTAATGGGGTAGAAGAAATTTTAAGACAAGATCCTATTAAAGTATATGAAAAAATGGATGATAAAACAAAGGAATATTATAGAACCAGAATTAAAGAAATTTCTAAAAAAACAAAAATTTCAGAAGTATATATTGCAAAAAAAGCATTAGAATTGGCACAAAAAGAGAATATTGGTACTAAACAATCACACATAGGGTATTATTTTGTGGACAAAGGAATCAACCAGTTATATGATGTATTACAATATAAAATAAGTCGACAAATGAGTGCAAAAGATAAGGCAAGAGCCTATTTTTTGGGGGTAACTTTTTTTAGCATGTTATTGTCATTTGGAATGAGTAGTCTGTTGAGACTAGATATGATAAGTTTTCTTATATTTCTCATTCCAGCATCTGAAGTAACAATTCAAATCGTACAATATATCTTAAGTAAAATAGTCAAACCAAAATTGATTCCTAAATTAGATTATTTAAATGGAATAGACCAACAACATAGAACCATGGTCATTATTCCAACGATTTTAAAAAACAAAGAAAAAGTACAAGAATTAATGAGAAAACTAGAAGTTTATTATCTAGCCAATCAGTCAGAAAATCTTTATTTTACGTTACTTGGAGATTGTAGCCAAAGTAATAAAAGACAAGAAGAAAAAGATATAGAAATTATAGAAGAAGGAGAAAAGTTAGTAAAACAATTAAATACAAAATATAAGCAAAAAGAAAACCAAATGCCAATTTTTGGTTTTATCTATCGAAAACGCATATGGAATGAAAAAGAAGAAAGCTACTTGGGTTGGGAACGTAAAAGAGGCATGATTACACAATTTAATGAATATTTGCTAGGAAAAATAAAAAATCCATTTAGAGCCAATACGTTAGAAAATCATGTAAGAGAAAAAATAAAGTATATTATTACGTTAGATGCAGACACAGATATTGTTTTAAATTCTGCTTTTGAATTAGTAGGAGCCATGGCACACATTTTAAATGAACCAGTAGTAGATAAAGAAAAACACGTAGTAGTAGAAGGATATGGAATCATGCAACCACGAGTAGGAGTAAATCTAAATATTAGCTATCAAACCATATTTACTAAAATATTTGCAGGTGCTGGAGGAACCGATTCTTATACAAATGCCATATCAGATACGTATCAAGATAATTTTGGTGAAGGGATTTTTACTGGTAAAGGAATTTATGATTTAGAGGTATATTCACAAGTATTAGAAGGTCAAATTCCAGAAAATACTGTACTAAGTCACGATTTATTAGAAGGATGTTATTTACGATGTGGTTTAGTATCTGATATCATGTTAATGGATGGATATCCAACTAAATATAATAGTTTTATGAATAGGCTTTCTAGGTGGCTCAGAGGAGATTGGCAAATAACAAAATGGCTAGGAATAAAAAGTCCTTTAAAATTATTATCCAAATATAAAATATGGGATAATTTAAGACGTAGTCTTTTAGAGTTAAGTCTTGTCATTGCAATGATTTATAGTAATGTAATAGGTATTAAAGAAGAAAAATCCATTGCTTGGAGTGTGACAATTTTAATTAGTATAGCAATATTTCCGTATCTTTTGGAATTATTGAATCATTTAATTTTTAAAAAAGAGGGAGAGCAAAAACAAAAAACTTTTAATCCTAAAATTTCAGGAGTAAAGGGTGCCTTGTTAAGAGGGATTCTAACATTAGGGTGTTTGCCATATAAGGCTTATGTTTCTGGAAAAGCTATTTTAAAAACACTTTATCGAATGCTGATTACTAAAAAGCATTTATTAGAATGGACCACTTCAGAAGAAGCAGAAAAACAAGCAAAATCGGATGTAATTTCTTATTATAACAATATGGCAATGAATGTATTAGTAGGAGTAGTTTCCATTGGATTAGGATTATTAAAATTAAATTTATTGGCTGTTTTACTGGGATTATGGTGGATCGCCATACCAGCTATTATGTGGTATATTAGCAAAGATGTTCCAAAAGAAAAAGCAATAGATAAATTAACCGAAGAAGAAAAGCAATACGTTTTAGAAATTGGAAAAAAGACTTGGAGCTATTTTGAAACTTATTTAACAAAAGAAAATAATTATTTAATACCAGATAATTATCAAGAAGAACGAAAGGAAAAAATAGTATTTAGAACTTCTTCTACGAATATTGGATTATCATTACTAGCAGTAATAGCAGCCTATGACTTGCAATATATTGCATTAGAAAAAGCAATGGAGTTGATATCTCAAATAATTCATTCCATAGAAAGCTTGAGTAAATGGAATGGTCATTTATACAATTGGTATAATATTAGAACAAAAGAACCATTACAACCAAGATATGTATCAACTGTAGATAGTGGAAATTTAGTAGGATATTTTTATGTAACAAAGGCTTTTTTAATATATCTTTTAGAAAGTTCTGATGCTTTGCATCTTCAATCCGAAATGATAGAAGATTTAATTACCATAATAGATAAATTAATTGCCAATACAGATTTTCGCATGCTTTATAGTGAAGAACAACAAATATTTTCCATTGGTTTTAATATAGAAGAAAATAAATTAACCGATTCTTATTATGATTTATTAGCATCAGAGGCAAGACAGGCTAGTTTAGTGGCAATTGCTAAAAAAGATATTCCAAGTAGACATTGGAAACTTTTGAGTAGAACATTGACTACCTTAGGAAAGTATAAAGGTTTAATTTCATGGTCTGGAACCGCTTTTGAGTATTTAATGCCAAATATTAAT
>CASUIT010000063.1 GCA_949455995.1 uncultured Clostridia bacterium | reverse complement strand
TAGCATATTATACATATATAGGCTTATCATCATTACAACATAGAGGAGAAGAAAGTTGTGGAGTTGCCATAAACGAAGATGGACTACTTCATTTTTATAAAGAAGTTGGGCTAGTTTCAGAAGTTTTTACAAAAGAAGTGCAAAGTTCCATGCCACAGGGGAAAATGGCAATAGGGCATGTACGCTATTCCACAACAGGAGTAAGTAAAAAAGAAAATGCACAACCAATGGTAGTAAGACACAAAAAAGGAAATCTAGCAGTAGTACATAATGGAAATTTAACCAATGCAGTAGAATTAAAAAGAGAATTAGAAGAACAAGGAGCCATCTTTACAACAACCAGTGATACAGAAATTATATGTCATGTCATCGTAAGAGAAAGATTAAAAACAAAATCAATTGAAGAGGCAGTAAAAAATACAATGAAAATCATAAAAGGAGCCTATTCACTATTAATTTTATCACCTCAAAAAATGATAGCAGTAAGAGATCCACAAGGATTCAAACCACTTTGTATGGGATATTTAGATGAAAATATTGTATTTTCATCAGAAAGTTGTGCCTTAGATATTATGGGAGCCACTTTTGAACGTGACATTGAGCCAGGAGAAGTAGTAACCATTACAAATAATGAAATGGTAAGCCAAAAAGTAATACCAAATGAGAAAAAGGGACTATGTGTATTTGAATATATCTACTTTGCTAGACCAGACTCTACAATAGATGGAATTAATGTGCATATTTTCCGTGAAAATGCAGGAAGATGTTTAGCAAAACAAGCACCAGTAGATGCAGACATCATAGCAAGTGTTCCAGATTCTGGAAACGATGCAGCACTAGGATATTCTAAAGAATCAAAAATTCCATATGACATTGTATTTGTAAAAAGTAAATATGTTGGAAGAACCTTTATACAAAATACGCAAAGCAAAAGAAAAAAATTAGTAAATTTAAAATTAAATCCCTTACGTCATACTGTAAATGGAAAAAAGATTGTATTAGTAGATGATTCCATAGTAAGAGGAACCACCATTACAAAAGTCATAAAATCATTAAGAGAAGCTGGAGCAAAAGAAGTACATATACGAGTAGCGGCGCCACCATTTGTAGACATTTGTTATTTTGGAACAGACGTAGACAAAAAAGAAAATTTAATTGCCAATAATAAAACCATAGAAGAAATCAGACAAGAAATTGGGGCAGATTCATTAGAATATTTAAGCTTAGAAAACTTAAAAGAAATAACAAAAGACTGTAAAGTAGAAAGTTTTTGTGATGGATGCTTTACTGGAAAATATCCAATTGAAGTACCAAAAGAAATTGACAAAGACCGTTTTGAAAAATTACAATTTTGAGACAAAGGGGACAGGTCTTTTTTGTCTCAAAAAACAAAAAATAATAAAAGGTATTCTATATTATTATAATAGGATACCTTTTATTAAAAGTGAGACAAAAAAGACCTGTCCCCTTTGTCTCAAAATTCTTTTCCAGTAAGCATGTGGTAGGCTTCTTTGTATTTGTTAACTGTGGTTTGGATAACGTCATCTGGAATAGGATTATCTGTTTTAGGATCATAACCAGTAGATAAAATCCAGTCACGAAGGTATTGTTTATCAAAACTGGTTTGGCTTTTTCCAATTTCATAGGTGTTAGCAGGCCAAAATCTACTAGAGTCGGGAGTTAAGATTTCATCAGCTAGTACTAAATTACCAGTTTCATCGATACCAAATTCGAATTTAGTATCAGCAATGATAACTCCTTTACTGGAAGCGTAATCGGCACATTTTTGATATATCTCTATTGTTTTAGTGCGTAATTTTTTGGCTAATTCTTCTCCAATTAGATGACATACTTCTTCAAAAGAAATGTTTTCATCATGCCCTTCAGAAGCTTTAGTAGTTGGAGTAAAAATTGGCTTTGATAGTTTTTGAGATTCTTGTAATCCTTCTGGAAGAGTAATACCACAAATGGTACCATCTTTTTGATAACTTTTCCATCCAGATCCAGTGATGTAGCCTCTTACAATACATTCGACAGGTAGCATTTTTAATTTTTTAACTAACATACTTCTGCCTTCAAATGCAGAAGTTTGGAAGTCTTTTGGGAAATCTTTGGTATCGATTGAAATTACATGGTTTGGAATAATATCTTTGGTGAAATCAAACCAAAATTTCGAAATTTGATTTAATATTTTTCCTTTATCAGGGATAAGACTTGGTAAAATAGCATCAAATGCAGAAATTCTGTCAGAAACAACTAATAAAAGTTTATCATGATCTACTTCATAAATTTCACGAACTTTGCCACTACTTATTTTTTTCATTTTAAAACCACCTTTTTATTAAATATTTTATTACATATTAGAAAGATAGGTTTCATAACCTAATTGTTGTAAATTTTCGTCTTTTTGCGAAACGGTATCTTTTAAAGAATTTTTAAAATTTGCTAATTTATTTTTGATCTCTTCATTTCCAACTGCTAAAATAGAGGTTGCTAAAATAGCAGCATTTTTAGCACCATTGATGGCAACAGTAGCTACTGGAATACCAGATGGCATTTGAACAATAGAGTATAAAGAATCTACACCACCTAACGTTTTGGTATGAATTGGTACACCAATAACAGGAACGGTTGGAACCATAGCAGCAAATACGCCAGGAAGGTGTGCAGCACCACCAGCACCTGCAATAATTACTTTTACATTATTTTCTTCTAAGGTTTTGGCATATTTTGTTGCTTTTTCTGGAGTACGGTGAACCGATAGAATTTTCATCTCATAGGAAATTCCCATTTGCTCTAAGAATTTAGCACAGTCTTTCATAATTGGTAAATCGGAATCACTACCCATGATAATAGATACATCTATATTTTTATTCATATTATTCATCTCCTTTTTATGGTAAGTTAATAAGTATTATACAATAGAACCAAGAAAGAATCAATATTTTTTACAAAATATTGATAATAAAGTAAAAATATGATAACATAAAAAACAAAAAAGCAAGTAGGGATAAAATGAAATTAAAAAAAGGACAAATACTATATATTGACAACCAAAAATATACTGTCATCAACATGATAGAATTTCAGCAAGATAAATGGAAATGGCAAGAATATGAAATAGTAGATAGCTATCATACGCACAAATGGTTATCTGTTGAAGAAAACGAAGAAACCAAGCAATTAGAATATTATTTATACAAAACATATCAAGGAAAAGAAAACAATGAAAATTATAAACTATACGAACAAGGCATAGCAACTGTAGTAGATTATTTTGGAAACACAGATGTAGACAAATATGAAACTTGTGAATATTGTGATTATGCTACCAAAGATGAAGAAAGTATTATTTCAATAGAAAAATGGGAAGACGAAACAGAAAAGACGATAGGACACTATATAGAAAACACAAGAATTAAAATAACAGAAGAAATAGACCCAAATAGCAAAATAAAATATACCATCAATCATCAACAAAGAGGCAAAAATATTAATATAATTTTTTGGGGAGTTATGCTATTAACAATTGTGATAGTATGTATTACCAATACCACTAGTAATAAATCTATCCAAAAATACTTAGAAAAACAAACAAGCAAATATCAATATATAACATCTGTAACTAGCAATATCAAAAATCAAAAAGCTAAAGTATATGAATCATCTTTTTCAAATATAGATGAGACAGTAAAAGACATAATAGATGGAGTGCCACAAGGAATTACACAAGCAATCGATTCCGATCCTAATACAGAAAAAGATGGTATTGGTTTGCAAACCAGCAAAGAATATGCTTACATTTATCAAGAAAATGGAAAAATTTATATACAAGTATCAAACAAAGAATATGTAAAAAATTCTGGCAGTACCTATCATTCAAGACATTACCATCATTATTATAATACATTTAGTAGTACAAGAAAAAGTACTCTATATAGTAGCTATGCAAATTCAGCAAGACAAAGAAGCATGAATAGTAGAGTATTAACAGGTGGAGGAACCAGTTCAGGGAAATAAAAAAGGAGGAAAATATGAATATTAATTGGGCAGAAATTTTAAATACGATTATATATGCTGCAATAGGAGTAATCTTAATGCTAGTTAGTATGTATATATTTGATTTAACAGTGCCATACGATTTTAACAAAGAACTAAAAGAAAAAAATGTAGCTGCAGGTTTTGTTATAGCAGGAATTTTTATTGGAATAGCAATTATCATTAGAACAGTTATTATGTAAAAATAAAAACTTAGAAAGGAAATAAAAATGGAGATTTTATCAAAAATAGTTGAAATTATAATTTATATAGCAATTGGAATTATATTTTGTTGGATAGGTTACATAGCAACACAAAAAATTTTTAAAAAAAGTTTTTCTCTAACACAAGAAATAGACAATAATAATAAAGCAGCAGGGATCATGGTAGGAGGAATGTTTATCGCAATAGGAATTATTATGAGTGGTGTGTTATAAATGAAAGAAAACAAAAAATTAGATACCAAATTATTACTAACGACAACACTATTTATATCAATTTGTTCTATTATTTATGAATTAATCATAAGTAGTATTAGTTCATACCTACAAGGAGACAGCATTACTCAATTTTCTATCACCATAGGTTTATACATGAGTGCAATGGGAATAGGTTCTTATTTATCAAAGTTCATAAAAGAAAGGCTATTTGATACATTTATTTTAATTGAAATAAGTGTAGGAATATTAGGCGGATTTTCAAGTTTAATTTTATTTTTGGCTAATATTTATACAAACCTATATAGTTTAATAATGTATCTATTAATATTATTAATAGGAATACTAGTAGGATTAGAAATACCAATATTAACAAGAATGATAGAACAACATCAAAGTAATGTGCGAAAAAATCTAGCCAATATCTTTACCTTTGATTATATAGGAGGATTAATTGGTTCTATTATGTTTCCGATGATACTATTTCCCAAATTAGGTTTCATTACCACAACTTTTTTAGTAGGAAGTATCAACTTAGTAGCAGCACTATTTATTTTATTTAGGCATAAAACTTATATCAAACACTATAACATAATAAAAAAGATAACATTGGTATGTTTTATAACAATAATAATCTTTCTATTAGCAGGAGAAATGATAACACAAAAAATAGAAGGTGGATTATATAGAGATGATATTATTTTATCAGAACAAACGAGTTATCAAAAAATAGTAATGACAAAACATAAAAATGATATACGATTATTTTTAGATGGAAATTTACAATTTAGTACAAGTGATGAATATAGATATCATGAGGCATTAGTACATATTCCCATGATATATGCACCAACACATCAAAAAGTTTTGATATTAGGTGGAGGAGATGGATTAGCAGTAAGAGAATTACTAAAATATGAGAAAATAGAAAAAATTGTATTAGTAGATATTGATAAGCAAATGACAGATTTATGTGCTAATAATGTAGAGATTTCTAAACTAAATGAAAATGCATTAAAAAATGAAAAAGTAACAATTATCAATCAAGATGCTTATTTATTTGTACAAGAAAATGAAGAAAAATTTGATGTAATTATTATTGATTTTCCAGATCCAAACAATGAATCATTAAATAAATTATATACCAATGTATTTTACAATTATATCAAAGCAAATATGACAGAAAATGGAGTAATGGTCTGCCAATCTACAAGTCCTTATTATGCAAAAAAATCATTTTGGTGTATCCATAAAACAATACAAACTCAGTTTAACCAAGTAATACCATACCATTTACAAGTGCCAACCTTTGGAGAATGGGGATTTAATTTAGCCTTTAATGGAGAAAATAAAAGACAGGAATTAGAAGTGCAAACCCAATATTTAACAAAGCAAAATATAGATTCGTTATTTAGTTTTGGAAAAGATGAAATGACAGAGTTAGACAAAATAGAAATAAATGATATGTTTCGACCAACATTAATAACTTATTATAATAAAGAAGTTGAAAATTGGTAGCAAAAATTAAAAAACTAAAAGGTGTATAGGAAGGAAAGAAAAAAGAAATGAAAGCAGTAATGTATAATTATCATACTTGGATTCCCTATCAAAAAGAAGAAGAACTAATACAAGAGGTAGAACAAATGCTTTTACAAAGTGGTTTTACTATTATCAATAAAATAGAACACTTTTTTGAAGGACAAGGATATACTGGATTGTGGCTTTTAGCAGAAAGTCATTTTGCCATTCATACTTTTCCAGAAGATAATAGAATTTACATCGAAATTTCTAGTTGTGTGAAAGCATATTTTGATGAATTCCAAAAGAGATTTCAGAAGTTATTAGAAATAAAAAAGGAATACCAATACTAAGATTATCATATATCCTAAAATTTTTAATATAAATATAATATTAAGAAATAGGAGGAAGATGATGAAAAAAGTAAAATATAAAATAGTGATGATTTTAATGATTGCTATTTTTTCTTTTAGCATTATTTCAATGCATCAAAAACAAGAAGAGATACCAACCAATAGTAATATTACTAGTAATCAAAAAATAGGATGGGGGATCAAGCGAAACGATAATCATGAACAACCAGATGTAGGTAGCAGTCATAAAAAAATATTAGAAGAAAATGGAGGAATATGTTTAGGAAATAAGGAAAGTAAAACCATTTATTTAACTTTTGATGAAGGGTATGAAGCAGGGTATACGCCACAATTACTAAAAGCATTAAAAGAAAATGAAGTAAAAGCAACTTTTTTTATTACAGCACACTATATCAATACAAAACCAGAATTAGTGCAACAGATGATAGAGGAAGGTCATATAATAGGAAATCATACTCCTAAATCCTTAATGTCCATAAATTCAAAAGGTAAAAAAGTATAGAGAGATAGCCTATTTAGAGTAGAATAAAAACAATGATTAAAATTAAAAAGAGATAATTTTAGTCATTGTTTTTTTGCAAAATATAGTCAATACAAATAATTTGTGCTATACTAATAACTAGATAATAAAAAGCGGAGGAAATACAATGATTGATTTTACAAATGCAATAGAAGAATTTAATAATTATAAAGGTTCAGAAAAAAAGAAAACTTTAATATATGATAACAAAAAATATTTAGTAAAATTTCCAGATCCAGTTAGAGAAAAAAATAAAAATATATCTTATATTAATAATGCTTTTTCGGAATATATTGGAAGTAATATATTTAAAATATGTGGTTTTGAAGTTCAAAATACAATGCTGGGGAAGTATAACTATAATGGAAAAGAAAAGATAGTATGTGCATGTGAGGATTTTACAGACAATGAAAATATATTATATGAATTTGAAAATTTAGCATTAAGTACAAATCCAGACAAAAAAATAGAAACAGAATTAAATGATATTATGGAAGTAATAGAAGAAAGCAAAATGGTTAATGCACAAGAAACAAAACAAAAATTTTGGAATATGTTTGTTATTGATAGTTTAATTGGAAATACAGACAGACACAATGGTAACTGGGGATTTCTATTGAATAAAAATACAGGAAAAGTGAAATTTTCTCCAATATATGATTGTGGTTCCGCTTTGAATCTAATGCTTGAAGAAGAAGAGATTGAAAAAATAAATGAAACAGAATTAAAAAACTTAGCAATTAATATTTATTCTTGTTTAAAAGAAAATGGGAAAAAAATTAATTATATGACATATATTAAACAAATGAATAATGAAGAATGTAATAAGGCTATTAAAAGATTATTTTTTAATATTAATATAGATACAATAAATAAATTTATTGATGGTGTGGAAGGGATGTTTACAGCAAGAAAAAATTTCTATAAAAAGATTATAGTAAAGCGATATGAAATACTAAAAGAAGTATATGAAAATGTTAAATAAACAAGAATATACTATGGTGGGAACTCTGTATTATTTATGTACTTTTTAGACTAAAACAGAGAATTAGAAAACTTGATTTTCTATGTGCTAGAGAGATACTTTCTGTATCTCTTTCCTGCCTTTTAGAAAGTTTTTAGGAAAACAAAAATGTAGATATGAAAACAAATAGTAATTTGTCTTTTGGAGGGATAGATATGAAGAAAAATGTTATTATTGTAATTAGTGTGATGTTGCTAATCATATTACTTGGAATAATGCTATTTAATAAAGAAAAAGAATTGGATAATAATAGAATAGATGAAAATGAATTTGAACATTCAGTTATATATGATGAAGATGGAAATTTGATATATGATATATCTAAATCAAAAGAAATTGAAGAAACTGTTGAAAATACAACTATTCAAGGTATAGTGGAATTAAATCATAATGGGTATATTTATATATTCAATGGGCAACATTTTGGAGAATATGGACTTGAAATGAAAGAATATACTAGAGCTAATATTAATGATAAAAAACAGGAATGTATAGATTATTACACATCTAAAAAATCTGATACAAGTTATATTCAAGAAGGCGATATAATAATTTGTTCTGGAGATTTAATAAAATATAGATATACTATGGGGAATAATGATTTTGATACAAAAAATAATCCTATTATTGTGTTAAAATCAAAAGATTATGATTCAATAAAAAAAGAAACTATAAATAGTGAAAAATCAGTAACAATAACAGTTGCAGATTATTATAACACTTCTGGAGAAATATATATAAAATATGATGTTTCTGATAAAGAATACAATTTGCCATTTGCATTGAAATTCAATATTACAGATGATACAGAAATTATTGGAAATATAGTTAAAGGAAGTAAAATAAAAGTACAGTACAAAAAATTAAATATACCATTAGATGAACTAGAATTAAAATCAATAGAAGTTATCAATGATAATGAAGTAGAGGAATAAAAGTAAATGAATAAAAAATTTATATTTTTGATAGTTACAATAATAATGTGGATTTTAGTAATAATTCCAGTAATATGGATGTTTAGTAAATGTATGTATAGTTATGAAAATGGAATCAATATAGCATTAGAAGGAACAGAAGTGGTATATGGAATATCAGCATTTACAAGTACATTATCTTTTTATATAGCTTTTGGTTTTCCGTTATTTATTATATGGGTAATTTTATTTATTGTAACAATTATAATGACTATATTTAAGATGATTAAATATAAAAAACAAGAAAGTTAGAATAACAACAAATTACATGTATACTGTTAGATGTAAATAAATGAGTTTACATCTAATTT
>CASUIT010000062.1 GCA_949455995.1 uncultured Clostridia bacterium | reverse complement strand
GATAGCAATGATAATGAAATTGCTAATAACATTGCTAGAAGAGTAACTATACCAGACGAAAACAAGCAAATTAAGAGTAAAAAGAAAAATAATGATACCAGATTTTAAAAGGAGAAAAAGATTATGGAAGAAAACAAAGTTGAAAATGTAATAAATATAATTAAAGATATGAATATAAAAGATAAATTAAGACTAGGTATATGTTTAACTACAAGTAATTGGGCTAATATTTTATATAACAAAACTGAAATGTATGAAAAATTTGATACTATGTTAAAAGAAATAGATGAGAATATAGAACTACTTTAATAAATTTTGCTAAATACAAACTTGTAATGTTTACAATGGCTAAAGTTATGGAAATGGATCAAACTGAAAGAAATAAAATTGTTTTATATTTGTTTAATAGTATAAAAAGTAAATAATGTTTTCACAGAGTTATCAAATATGTGTTGAAAAAATCAACATAATATGGTATACTATAATGCATATTAACATATTTAGCTAGCATTTGCAAAATTGTATGAGGAAAATTTCTTGTACAAGCTAGCAATAACTCTAATATACATATTTTAATAAGGAGGTTTTTATATGTCAACAAGTGAATCTATTCGGAAGCATGAAGTAATATCTGCTCAAAATTTAAAGGCAAAAGGAGAAAGCATGGCTACTACTTTTTTGGAACTACAAAGCACATGAATGTTATTCTGACTAATCAATGTAACAGAAATTGTCCTTTTTGTATAGCTAAAAAAACACAAACAAGACTAAAAACTCATTTTTATCTTTATCAAATGTTGAAAAAGCAATAGAATTTTGTAAGCAGGAAGATATTAAAACAATTGCTCTTACAGGTGGTGAACCAGCTTTACACCCTGATATTCTTGAAATTGCAAAAATGTTTCGTTCTAATGGTTTTGATGTAGCTATTTATACGAATTATGATTTTCCTAAAAAAGTTAATAAACTAGATGGAATAGTGAATCGTATATTTGTTTCGTACTATGGTCAGGAAATGCCTAGACAAGCAGATTTTAAAAGCTCTCAAATTATTATTACAACATTACTATTAAAGAATTATTTTAAGACGATTGCTGATTTGGATGACTTTATCTACAAGTATAGACAAATGGCTTGCCTTTTGTTCACTGTACCTGTGAACGTAAATGACTATTGTGAAGAACAAACATGTGAATTTTTGGAAGAAATATTTAAAGGGAGTTATCTTCCACTAACTCTTCCAGATGGTACAATTATTCAATTGCATAATGGGTGTCCTATTAAAAGAACAGATTTGCCAAAAGCTTTTGTTCAATTAGATACCTATTCATACAAAATGCGTTTAGATGGAGAAATTTCTCATTTCTATACTCAAGGAACAGAAAATATTTCTAAAATACAAGATATTGATTTGAGAAACGCATTACTTTCTACACATAACCCGAAAACAAGAAGAGCGATAATAGATGAATTTAATTCTTCTAGCTCTAAGTAAAAATTAGTGCAACTATAACTTATTTAATGATTAGAAAGGAATGGTCGATTATGAGTGATTGGAGAAAAGAACGGGATTTAGCTAGAAAAACCAACAATCCGATGAGCTTTTTGGATAATCCTAATTTTTTAGTTAGAGATGGTCTGTTGTTAAATCCTAATGTTACTGAGGAAATTTTGAAAAAATTATCTCATGACACAAGTACAAGCATTAGAGAAAAATTGGCAAATCAATTTATTGAAACCGCTATAAAAGACTCTAACTGGCGGGTACGTTATGTAGCAATTAATGACAATCCAGAAGTTCCAACTGAAATATTGGAAGAGCTAGTTCATGACAGAGATGCTCGAGTAAGAAGCAAAGCTCAAGAACTTTTACAGATTCAAAGCGATTATATTTACAGGAAGGACTTTGATAATGCTATAACAATAAAGTTGGTTATTCCAGGAGCTTGCAATGCTAATTGTAATTTCTGCTATAATAAACATAGCAATCAAATGGAGAAATCAACTACTGTTCTTAAGCAAAAGTGGCTAGAGAATTTTTTAATATCCCTTGAACAAATAGTTGTAAAAATAGGTAAAAGACAGCCAATTTCCATAGATATAACAGGTAATGAACCAACACTGGATGCAGATTTCTTTATTAAAGTTATGCATAAGTTAAGAGGATTTTCGTTAAGAAGTAATATTTCTAGGGTAACATGTACAACAAATGGTGTAAATATAAAAAAAGTAGCACCATTTATGAATGGTATAATTAACTATGTTAATATATCGGTACATGACTACAATCAGGAAAGAAGAAATGCTATTTTTGGTTCATATTATCCAACTGACGAAGACTACAAAGAAAATGTCCAAATTTTATTGGATAATAATATTCATTCTTCTGCAGTGGCTGTTATTGACAGGAAAATTGAAAACTTCTCTAATTTTAGAGATGAGTTCATAGAGTGGGCTGAAGATATCGGATTTGTTAGTTTAAGGTTTAGACACAATGTATACAGTGACGGCAATGCTTTTTTAAGTTATATGAATGAAACTACTTCTAATAATGAGTTTTTTACAATACAAAAAGAAGATACTCCAGATTCTAATTGGTGTCAGTTAAGTACATCTAATGGATTTATGTTGTTCTTCCTTAAAGGAGTGATTGATACTTATCAGGTATCCCCTGGAATTGAATTTATTGTTCATGATGATGGCAAGGCATATGCTGACTTTAACAAAACTATACCTTTTGAAAAGTATAAATTCCCAATTGGATATGTATTTGACAAAAGGTAAGGTAAATAAAATAAGTATAATTAGAGAAGAGAGGTACCTGTAGGAACCTCTCTTTCGCATGGTATTTATTTTATATATTTAAACTTTTTTATAAATTTTCTAGTAAACTTATTGTAATTTATTAAAAATATGATATACTTTAGTAAATTGATTGATATTTGTATCAATCGTTAAGAGAGAAAAGTTGTAGATAACTACGACGTCCGCTCCATTAAGTAAAATCGTCGCACCAGACGAAAGTATTGAAAAATCAACTGTAAAGGTTGATTTTTTTGTCGCCTTTATCTTGAAAAAGGAAGGATGGTGTGGTATGATTAGTATCGTTAAAAGGTATTATCACCAAAACATTGGAGGGATACAACAATTATAAAAATGATAGATAACAAAGTATATATGGGAGATTATGAAAAAGGAAAATCAAATAATAAAGATACTTTAGTTTATATGAATGTAGTAGAGCCAATCATTAGTCGTGCTATGTGGAATGAGGCACAACATCAAAAAGAGAAAAATCAAAGAAGTTAGACAAGAGATAGAGTTTATATATTTTTTCAAAAACTAAAATGTCCTAAATGTAATAGAATAATGAAATGCAAAGGCTATTGATAAAATAAATTTTAGAAGTAGTTATATTGAACAATTAACAAAATTTTTTGCATTAGGAATAGCAGATGTTTTTATACCTGTTGAAGTAAATGAAGAAGAAAAAGAAATAAGGACAAGTGTTAATATAAATCAAGAACAATTATATGATTATATTACAAGACTTAATCAAGAATTTGAAATAGAATTTTATGAGATATTTTCAAAAAATGTGAATGAAAACGAGGAAGAAATTGAAATAAAATTGAACAAAGAAAGACAAAAACTAATTCGATTAATTGCTGTAAAAGATAACAAAACTTTCTCAAAATCAAAGAAAGAAAATTATAAAATTGGAGCAGTAATTAGTAATCAAAAATGGAAAAATTATGATATACTTAAATTCGTCAGACAGAGTCTGACAAATTTGAAAAGATAAAATAGGAGATTTTTGTATGATAAAAAATGTAGTTTTTGATTTAGGGCAAGTTTTAATTGAATGGAAACCTAGAAATTTATTAAGAAATTTTACTGATAATGAAGAAGATTTAGATTTATTAGAGATTATTTGTACATCAGATGAATGGGAAAGATTAGATGAAGGAGCAATTACAAAAGAAGAAGTATTTGAAAAAGTATCAAGAAGATTACCAAATAGATTAAGAAATATATGTAAAGAATTTATTTATCATTATGCAGAATACTTAATTTTAAATGACGATATTTGTGAGATTGCAATAAAGTTAAAAGAAAAGGGATATAATGTTTATGTTCTATCAAATACAGATGAAGCAGATTATTTGGAACTTCAAAAGCGATACATAGGTAAATATATAGATGGCTACTTAATTTCTGCTCAAGAAAAAATGCTAAAACCTAATAAAGAAATTTATTTAAGATTATTTGAGAAATTTAATTTGAAACCAGAAGAATGCTTTTTTATTGATGATAAAGAGGCAAATATTATAGGAGGACAAAAAGTAGGAATGAAAGGACATGTTCTAGATAGGGATAAATATGGTGCAACTAAATTATTAAATGATTTTGAAAAATATGGAATAAAACTGTAAAAAGAACTAGAAAGATTACTTGTTAAAATTATGAACAATAATACGGATATGCTTTATTGGTTGGGTACTATGAACTCTATTAAGGTTCAAGCTGAGGAAATTGTTTTTAGTGAATTGATTTATGTTTAACAAATTATTTAAAAACTATGGAAAAAACGTCAAAACGTGATATAATATACAAACTTTACTAGGAGGAAATCAATTATAGTGAAAAAAGCATATTTAGAATGTTTAAAAAAATTAAGAATTTTCAGAAAGTCATTAGCTGATAATATAGATAAAAAACGAGGAAAATTATATTTCACTTGGCTAAAAGATAAAACTGAAAAGGTTATAAATGAAAAAGATGAAAATTATATTTATACGGATGTAATAAATTATACTCTTCCTAATTATGTTATTACACAATATACATTTAATAAGTCAAATAAAGCTATAAAAAATATTATCAAGAAAAATTATAGTTTTAAAGAAAACAAATATACTTTTAATAATCCTAAAATATCGTTTGATAATGTTAAGTTGTTAATGAGATATGTTTTATTTAAAAGAGGTAATATTATTTGGATAGATTTTGGTTTTAATATAGGTAATGAATTTGGAGGTATGCACCCAGCTGTTATATTGAAAAATTTTGACAATGATTTATTTGTTGTTCCAATTATTTGAAAAATTATTGAAGCAATGTAAAACAGGAAAAATTCAAAATGAAGATAGAAAATATGAGATAATTTGTACAGAAATAATAAAGTATTTATTTGAAACTGAATTTTTTCAAATGTCAACACAACATAAAACTGGAGATAATCTTTTTCGTATGGATATGATTTGCTCATTAAAAGGAACCACTGAATTTTGGAAATTTCTTATGCAATTTTTTAATACAAAATTTGTGATATTTGAATATAAAAATTATTCAGAAGAGCTTTCTCAAAATTTGATAGTAGTTACATCGAAATATTTGTTTCCAACAGCATTAAGAAACGTGGCTTTTATTGTATCTAGATATGGTTTAAATAAGAATGCTCAAAGAATTGCTATATCTCAAATAAAAGATGAAAAAAAATTAATTGTTAGTTTAACAGATGAAGATTTGCTTGTTATGGTTGCATTAAAAGAGAAAGGGGAAGAACCATCCGATTATTTGTTAGAAAAAGTAGAAAATTTATTGATGTCTTTAAGCATTTAAAAGTAGAAAGATAAAGAATGAATGAAAAAAGTAAGAATTAATTTGAAATTACATTGAAACCCATTTCAAATAGGATAATATAATAACAAGAGTAGTGTAAGAAGAATTTACATTTCTGACTACTCGCTCTACAGACAAATTTCGTCAACTTTTTAAAAGCCTTGATATAAGTTAATATTGAGACTATAAAAAATTGACGAACACTTTTTGCTTTGGTTTTTGTTGCTTTAAAGTCTTGTATTTGATGATAAGTAACTTTTATCATTTTTCCTATTTAGAAATTTCCATTTTTCCTACATACTTACCTAATATCTTAATTGAATTATTTTTGTCATATACTTGTAATTTAAAACTTGTATCCTCTGATTGTGGTTCTAGTATAATTAAATTTTCTTGTTTAGTAAATTTATTGATGGTAGCATCAAAACTGTTTACTAATACAACTGCAATTTCTCCGTTTTCAACTGTATCTTGTTTATGTATTAAAGCAAAAGCACCATTTTTTACAACCTTATTCATGCTTTCTCCATTTACACGTAAAAAGAAATATTCCTCTGGATTTACTATATTCATTAAGTTTATATCTATTGGTATTCTTCCTTCTATGTTTTCTTCTGCCCAATTAGGTTGTCTTGCTGAAATTTGAGCATAGACAGGGCACATATAGTATTGTTTGGTTTTTGTTCCTACAATTTCAACTTCTTTTTTTTCCATAGGTACATCATAGCCCATTAGCCACACAGGGTCAACTTTTAAAGCATCAGATAACAATTTTATACCATCTTGCTTAGCTTCATATTTTCCAGACATATAGCAACTTATATTTGTTTTAGATATTCCAGTCTTTTTGGATAATTCTATTGGCTTAATATTTTTTCTTCTAATAGCACATTTTAATCTGTTAGCAAAAGTATCTATTAATTCGTTCATTTTATTCCTCCAATTCATATTACTATTATACTTTAATAGTTAGGAAAAGTCAAACATTTTTTGCTATAGGTAAAGTTAAGGTTAAGAAAAAATAAATTTTTTTTCAAGAAGTCTTGACAAGAGATTTTATTTTTGATAGCATAACACAAGTTAAGAAAAACTTAACAAAAGAAAAGGGAATATAACAGATACGAATAAGTTTTAAATATATCAAACCAATACTATGTCAAAAGATAAACAATAAAATTAGATTTTTGCAAACAGATATAAAAAAAGTATCAGAAACATTACAACTTACTGAACAAGAAATAAAAGATATTTTTTAAATTAAAAATTAGGAAAAACTTAACAAAAATGGAAAATATAAATATATGACATATGTGCTAGGAAGACACTTACAAAAAATAGAGAAAGCAAAATGCCCAAATAATAAAGAAGAGGAAAATGGACAAGCTAGAATTGAAAAAAGAATGTTATCAGACAAAATGCAGAAAAATTTGAAAAAGTATTGATTTTTTTGTAAAACTCTAGTATAATCTTTAAGAATTATGAGAAAGTAATTTCCATTTCTACTTTCCTCCAATAATTCAAAATAAGAGTTTTTAAGTTCCTATCAACAAGGAACTTAAAAAGACTAGAGTCATGTTAAAGTACTCTAGTCTTTTTCTATAGCTAGTTTTTTATTAAAAGACAAGCCTCAGACTTTTTCGAGAATGAGGCTAATAGATGTGCCGGCTGAATTAAATGTCGGTTTTTGATTATTCTTTAATTTTGAAGTAGTGCGAAAACTCGTTTTCATCATCATGAATCCAGTGGGCAATGTTGGTAGCTTGTTTAAGATATCGAACTCTTTTTAGATAGATATCTTTGTGATCTCCACCACATTCAGCATTTTGCTTTTTACAAGGTCTGTTTTTGCTACCAGTTGGATATCTATGAGGACAAATTAAGCAAAAAGCCTCATACAGTTGTTGTTTTGTTATCATATTATACCTCCTAAAATTAAAGAAATACAACTGTTCATAAATTAATTGTACTACAAATTAATATAAAAATCAAATGAGGAATTAAGGATGGTAAAAGAAAAAAATAATACTAAAGTCTAAAACTCTAGTATTATCTAAACAAAGGATAAACTATTTATTAATAGTTTTATAGTTGGTTAAACTGTTATCTAAAAAATCTAAAACAGGTAATAAGTTTTTGTTACTAGCTTTTAAATTGAAAAATGGTTTCTTATCAGCAGTTTCAAATACATCAATGTGTATATTACCAACTGTTTTACCAATTATCATATTGTTCATTTAAATAACCTCCTTTTTCTTTTGTATAATAAAATTATAACAAGAAGAAAAAAAGAAAATTGTCGAAACTTGAAAATAACAATAAAAAAATAATAAAGAAAGTGATTAAATGTCAAATCAAAAAGGAAGACCAAACTAAAAGTGTTACAAATTTAGGATTACCCATACCAGATAAAATAAAAAATAAGTTAAATAGCAAAGAGGAATAAAAGTGAAAAAAATGTTGAAAAATAGTATAAAATGGTATATAATAAATTATGTTCAAGAAAGAAAATAAAATGTATGTTAGAATAAATTTAGCATATAATATAAAAGTAAGTTTCTAAAGGCGGAACAGGCAACCGCCACCCAACCTAAGCTTTCTTGAACAACAAAAAGAATGTCAGTAATGGCATTCTTTTATTGTATAGAAAAATTGATTTTCCTATTTTGTTTGGTAAGATGAGATAAGGAGGAGAAAGATTTGAACAAGCAGAAAAGTTATAAATATTGTCCACATAGAACCATAGATATTTGTGGAGATTACTGGGTAAGTCAAAAGTTTTTTCGACAAATGATACAAAAATATAACATTATATATCACAAACTAGAGATTTAGCGAAATAGTAAAATATGTGAAGACAAGCTAGATTAATTTCTAGTTTGTTCCTTTTTTGTACTTAAATGAAAAATAAAAGAACATTATGTCGAAAAAATGAAAAAAATAGTTGACTTTTTTTAAAATTATATATATTATATATAGGAAATATTTGACAAAATATTCAATATAATGGAAAAAGAGAAAGATACAATGCGAAAAATCCATCTTTCTCTTCTACACTGATACACTAAAAGTATATCTAATATTAGTATACTTCTTTTTCGTAGATTTGTCAAATATTGTAAAATGTTTATGAAAACCTAAGAAAAAAGAAAGGAGTATACTTATGAAAAAAAGAATATTAAAAGGAATTAAGAAAGGAAAAATTTTTAAAATAAAAAGAGGAAAAGTCTTTACAAAAAAGGAAGTAAATACTACTCTATATAGAGATTGTACCCATTTTAAAGTAAATAGTGAATTAATTTACAAAAGAAGGGATAGATTGTATAACATAGAAGAAATAGAATTAAAAGAAACAATATTTATTGAGGAAGAAAATTATCAACAAATAAAGAAAAAAATGTGTAAAGAAGAGGATTATTTTACAAAAAAAGAGTTAAAAAAAATTAGCGTAATTAGTATATAGTAAAGTAGCAGATGGTAAGGTATTAAGTAAAATGGTCGCACTTTGGCGAAGTATTGAAAAATCAACTTTTATAAAGTGAACCCAAATTGTTAGACAAAAAAGTTTAACAATTTGGGTTCATTTTT
>CASUIT010000061.1 GCA_949455995.1 uncultured Clostridia bacterium | reverse complement strand
TGGGGATATCCAACCGATCAATTAATGCAGATCAATAAATTAGCAGTCGAAACATGTTACTGGCCTTTATATGAAGTAATAGATGGTACTTATAAAATCACCTATAAACCTGCAAAAAAATTACCAATTGAAGAATTTTTAAAACCTCAAAAAAGATTTAAACATATGTTTAAATCTGGAAATGAGTGGATGTTAGAAGAATTCCAAAAAGAAGTAGATGCTAGATGGCAAGAATTATTAGATTTAGAAGAAATCACAAATAAATGAGACAAAGGGGGACAGATCTTTTCTGTCTCATTTTTGATGAACAATTAAATGGGACTTGAAAGATACATATTTTAAATGTAGAGAATTAAAATCAATCCCCTATTGTTCTTTAATCTTTACCCCTATTAAATATAATAAATCTACTGCTTGAAACTGGTCTATTATTGCACCCTTTATATCTTCTATTGTAATTGCAATCCTTTCAATTTTACTATTTGATAAATCAACACCTTTTAAACTCGTTTTAAAAAACTGGGCTTGTGTTAAATCTGCGTTATCAAAATAAATATTTTTTATTTTAGTTTCTTGAAAATAACTATTTTTCAATCCAGTATCTTTAAATAAAATATTCTCTATACTAGCCATTGATAAGTTTATATAACTTGCATTTGTTTCTATTAATGTAACATTATGTAATCTATTTTCTGTAAAATCAACTCCTGAAATCTTGCAATTATTAAATTCACATCTAATAAAAGAGCATTCATTAAATTTTGTATTTGAGAAATTACATTGTTTAAATAGTACATCTCGAAATGTAATCTTTTCTAGCCATCCATTTTGCATATAAACATTCTCAAATCTGCAATGCTCAAATTCATTTTCATATAAATTTATATTGTTACATTCTTCATTTTCAAATTTACCATATTCTATTTCTTCATCTTCACTAATATAGGTCATTTTTTGTTTATTCCATTCTTTGATATAAATATTTTGTGGTTTTAATATATTCATTTTTATGTTCCTTTCAATTCATTGTACTTTTATATTGCTCTACGATACACTTCTTACTAACTATAAAAACTCTATAAATCTTTCAATCTCTTTATCTTTTACGCCTTCTTTCCTAGTCCAATTAAATCTTTGTGTCTTATTAAATCATTTTTACTTCTTCAATATTAGTACATATATTAATTTTCTTCATACTTATAAATCCATTCCTCTTACTTCTAAATGAGACAAAAAAGACCTGTCCCCTTTGTCTCACCCTTTATCTTTAATCTTTGCTTTCTATTACAATGAAAATACCTTTTTTTATTTCAATATAACCAATTTCTTCTATTAATTCATTACTAACTCCTAAACTTTCTCCTATTACAAAAGTAGCATTTTGTAATAAATATTTAAACCCCTTTAGTGTAACACCTTCTACTGTAGTTGTTAATGGAATTAATGAAATATATTTTCCATAAGTTTCTTTTTTATTCAATAGGATATTATCTTTTATTAAATAAATTTTATTATACTCATCTACTATTTGACATGGTATTTTTGCTTTTAGAGCATCTTTTAAAATATGAATATTAGAGATAGCATGATCCATTCTTTTTCCAAGAGCACCTATTACTGTTATATGAGAACTTTTTAGTTCTATTGCTAATTTTAACGCCATATCTGTGTCTGTATTATCTTTTTCTGGACGATATTCATGAAATATAATTTGGGAATTTTTTTGATATTTTTTTAATATTTCTTTGTCAATGGAATCAAAGTCACCTACTACATGGTCTGGCAAAATATCAAGCTGAAACAAAGCCTCTAATCCTTTGTCCACTGCAATTATATTTTGCTTTTTTCCGATTTTTCTATATTTTAATAACATTTCAAAATTTATATTTCCTCCTGCAATGATAAGAGTTTCCATTTTTATTTCCTCCTTGTTCTAGCTTTTATTGGTATTAAAAATAATGCTCCTACCATAATTGGTAAATAAAAAGTATAAAGTCTCCAAAATAAAATCGACATATTAATGGTTCCTTCTTTAAAAATTGTATTAAATAATAAATAAAATCCACCTTCTGCACCAATTCCTGATCCAGGAGTTGGTATAAATGTCATAATCAATAACAAAAATGCTTGTGTTGGTATAATTTGCCAAAATGTAATTCCTATATTACCAAAAGCACGATAAATCATATAGGTAATAGAATAATAAGCAAAACTTTGTACTACTGCTGTAAGAAACATTTTCAAAACCATTTTCTTTTCTGATTTCATAAAAAGAAACTGTTTTCTAAAATTATCGATGCTTTTATCTAAATTTTCTTTTGTGTGCTCTGGATTTTTTAATATATGTACTTTTCCTAATAATTTAATAATTGGTGTGGTAAAAAAAGTAATCATCTCTTTTTTTACTCCTGCCATAATAACAGCGATAATTGCCAAAATATTAACAATAAATCCTACAATTGCAATCCATATATATTCTTGCATTAATTGAGCAAAAAAACGAAACTCAAAAAAAACTACTAATAATGTACTTACTACTAAGGCAGTTTGTGTGATGATAAATTTCATTGCCATAGCAGATAAACTGTCACTTACTCTTTTTTCTGTTTTACTCAATTCATAGGCTTGCATTGGTTGACCACCTGTTGAAAATGGTGTTATATTATTAAATAACTGCCCCAACATAGATACCTTAAATGAATTAGTAAATCGTTGTTTGGGATACATCTTTTTTATGGGTGTGTGCAAATTAAGTGCCTCACATCCCCAATGAATTACAAGACATATAAAACCTGCAATTACCCATTTATAATCTGCTTGTTTTAATATTTGTATGATATTATCTATTCCATCCACACAGACCATATAAATAAATAAACCAATAAAAATAATAATTATTAGTATAAAATTAATAAAAATTACCTTTTTATTAGCTGGTTTTACTTTTTTTTGTATTTCTTCTTTTAATTCTTCTGACATTTATATTGCTTTCCTTTCTTTTCATTTTTTCTCATTCTTCTCATAATATACTCAAAATTTTTTTCTAAGTTAGAATTTATTTTCTTTCAAATATTTACATATCACTTCTTCTATCTTTTTTAGTGCTTCATAATTTGTTATAAATTTTCCACTGTGTCTATTTCTTACTTCTGCCCTTATTATTTTTATTTCTTGATCGTATTGCCTTTTGTATTGCTTTGCTAATTGTTCTTTTCCTAATCCCTTTTTCCAAAGTTTTATTATCTCTTCATCTGTCATTTCTACACCTCTTTAGATGTATTTAAGTTCTTTTTTAAGTATCAAAAAAAATCGGAACTTAACAGATGTAGTATTTGTCTTTTTATTTAAAATAATGTATACTATAATTATTAATCCTAAAAATGGAGGTACTCGTTTGAAAGAAAAAATCATAAAACTAATAATTCCTCTACTATTTAGAGTTATTAGTGTTTTAGTAGTTTTAGACTTATTCTTACTGCTACTATGGTTATTTTTCCCTGCTTTATTTTAGTGGGGAAATTTTATTGTAATAAAGTTCAAAGAGGTCACTTTTGCAACCTCTCTTTTTACCTCTACTTGTATTTCTTTTTTTATTAATCGTTACTTTCTTCTGGTGCATCTACTGGACAAACTCCTGCACAAGTACCACAACTAATACAAGCTGATTGGTCTATTACAAATCTTTCTTCTCCTTGTGATATACATTGTACTGGACATTCTGCACTACATGCACCACAAGAAATACATTTGTCTGTAATCTTATATGCCATCTTTTTCACCTCCTAAAACTATCTATTTTTTAGTCTTTTCTGTCTTCTTTTTCTAATTTTTCTAGTTCTTCTAACTCTTTTTTATGTTCTAATTCTTCTTGATCTATTTTTTGTGCTACTACATCTTTGATTACTTTTATGTCTTTTGCATCATATCTTTTGTATAGGTATCCTTCCCCTTCAGTATCTTTTATTTTTACTCTTACTCGTTCTTTTAGTGTTTCAATAGAATCTACTTCGCCTTCTCCATCTTGCGTTTTTACAATGGCTCCTATATTAGGAAGTTTTTTTAGCTTTTCTTCATAAACATCGTTTTCATATTTTAAACAACACATAAGTCTTCCACAGTTTCCCGATATTTTAGATGGATTTAAAGACATGTTTTGCTCTTTTGCCATTTTTATAGATACCGTTTCAAAATCACTCAAAAAAGAACAACAACACAACTCTCTTCCACATACTCCATTCCCACCAATTCTTTTTACTTCGTCTCTTACTCCTATTTGCCTTAATTCTATACGCATTTTGTAAATACCTGCTAAGTCTTTTACTAGTTCTCTAAAATCAATTCTTCCATCAGCTGTAAAATAAAATAGTATTTTGCTATTATCAAATTTATATTCTACATCTATTAAAGTCATGTCTAATTTGTGCTCTTTTATTTTTTTTAAACATACTTGATAGCTTTCTTTTTCTTTTTTTCTACATTCTTCATAATGCTTGTGATCTTTATAATTTGCAATTCTTACTACTTTTTTTAATGGTGTTACTATTTTATGATCTTCTACCCAACGATTTGGGATCATAACTTCACCATATTCTTCCCCTTGTGCTGTTTCTACAATAACTTTGGTTCCTTTTTTTACTTTTAAATTTTTTGGATTGAAGAAATATATTTTTCCTAATTTTTTAAATCTTACTCCTATGATATTTCTCAAATTAAACTTCCTTCCTTTCTATGCTATCACAATTATTTTTCTTTTAGTACTTCCCAAATATTAAAAAGTAGATTATCTATACACATATCATAATTTGCATTTTGTTTCAATCTTTTTTTAGTGTTTTCCACAATAAAGATACAATTTGTGTATAAGTAATTTTCTTTTGCTTTGCTAAATAGTATTATATTTATGTATTCTAACATTTCTATTATTTCTTCTTTTGCTTTATATAAGATTTCTGCCATTTGTATTATTTCAATTAGGTCTTTTTGTTCTAAATCTTGTATGATTGTTTCTATTTTTTTATATTCTTCTTGTTTGTTTTTTAACAAAATGGCTTTTTGGATACTTCCTTGAAATATGGATAAATAATTTGGGGTTATGTTTGTTATGGCATAGTTATTTTCTAAATATTGTTTTAGTTTTTCATTTTCAATTGGCTGAAAATGAAGTATCATACATCTGGATTTTATGGTGGCTAAAAATGCACTTTCATTACTTCCTATTAAGATGATGGTTGCAAATTTTGGTGGCTCTTCTAAGGTTTTTAATAAACAGTTTTGTGCTTCTATGGTCATGGTGTCTGCATCATTTATGATATATACTTTTTTGTCTGAGATAATTGGCTTTTCTTGTACCTTTTTTTGCATAAAACGTATTTGTTCAATTTTTATTTTATTTCCATCTGGTTCTATATACATAAAGTCTGGATGGTTGCCACTTTCTAATTCCATACAAGATTTGCATGGCTTTTGTTTTTCTTGCTCTTTTTCTATACATAAGAGCTTTTTTGCCATTTCTTGGGCTATTTTCTTTTTTCCAATTCCTTGTATTCCAATAAATAAATAGCTGTGTGATGTGGTTTGTTTTTCAATTGATTTTGCAAGTGCTTGCTTTATTTCTTCGTTTCCAATTATTTTTTCAAACATCCTTTTTCCTCTTTATACTTTTCCCCATTTGCTAAATGGCCAAATTCTAATGGCTACTGTACTTTCAATTTCTTTTAATGGAATACATCCAAATGCTCTACAATCTGTACTATGGTTTCTGTTGTCTCCCATTGCAAAAACACATTTTTCTGGTACAACGAAGTCCTGAAATCCTACTCCTACTACATCAGTAATGATTCCTTCTTGTAGATAAGGTTCTTCTAATGGCTCTTGGTTAATATATACTTTTCCTTCTTTTATTTCTACATGTTCTCCTGGTAGTGCAATTACTCTTTTAATATAACTTCTTTTTCCTATTTCTAAAAAATTTTGTATGAACCATTCAAAAGTATTTTTTTTATTATATTGTGCTATTGGATTTGTTTGATCTATTTCTGAATCAGTGTATGTTATTTTTGCTGGTTCTTCAAAGGTTATAATATCTCCTCTTTTGGGCAATGTTTTGGTTGTTCTTCCTAAACGATTTAACCATAGCCTTTCGTCTTGTATTAAGGTAGGTTTCATGGATACTTGCTTTACAATGGTTGGTGTTCCTATAAAGTAACGAAATAAGATAGCAAGTACTAATGCTATGATAATACAATATATCCATTCTAATATTTCTTTTGTTTTTTCGCTCAATTTCATCTCTCCTTTTATTTGTCTTTTGGGACATCTGGAATTTTCTTTTTCTATTATACATTATATTTTTTAACTTATCAATGATAATAAGAGATTTTTTTATTTTTGAAGTTTGTGATGTAATTATATTTTCCTTTAGGATTGTGGTTTTGTTGTATAGGAAAATCGAAAATTTTCTTATACAAGAACAAAATTAAAGGCATAACAAAACTTGCTAACAAAAGTCAATAGTCTTTTATAAAATTTTTTAATTGTTTTTATAAAAATTCAGATATAACATTTGTTTCCAATTTTATTCTATCAAATATAGTCATTTAATATCTCAACTTTATTCTTTTTTCTAGATTTATGGCAAAAAAATATTCAAGCAAGATATATTCTAACATCAAAAGAACTAATTTATTATACAAGAAATAAGTGGAAAATAGAAAGTATTCATTAGAAAATTTAACTAAATTGAGAGAAAAAAATGCACAAAAAAACTTAAATGTTTTGAGAAAAATTGCTTTAAATAGTATGAAATTATATAAAGAAAACAATAAGATTAAAGAGTCTATTAGTGGATTAATGCAAGATTGTTTGATGGATCCCGAATTATTAATAGAGGTATTAAGAGATATTTCCTAATACCTTTATTACATAAATATTACAAAATTAAATTACTGTATATAATAAAAATTTTTTGACTTTTTAGGCAAACTTACATGCCCCATCTTTGTTCTTCTAAGTAAAATTGCAAGGCAAGTTTTTGTATGGAATGTTTCAACTTACTGTTTCGTTGGAATTCTAATGACAACCTCAGTACCTTGCCCAACTACACTTTTCATATCAATGCTTCCACCATTTTTATCTAAAATTTCTTTAGCAATAGAAAGTCCAAGTCCTGTGCCTCCCATCTCTCTTGTACGAGCCTTATCTACTCGATAAAATCTTTCAAAAATACGGTTTAAATCTTCTTCTGGAATTCCAATTCCATTATCAAAAACTTTAATATAGGCATCATTATATACAAAACCTACATATATTTTAATTTCTCCACCATCTTTTGTATATTTTATACTATTTGTTAAAATATTTAATACCACTCTTTCAATATCATATCGATCCGCATAAACAGGTGGCACATCTGCTGTTACAAAACAATTTACTTGATGGTTCTTTTTTTTAATTTCAATGGCTAATTTGTCTTGACATTTTTTTACTAAATCTCCTAAATCAAATGTTTCTTTTTGTGTTGCTTTTTTGTTATTATCATATCTAGATAATGTTAATAAATCTGTTACTAATTTTGCCATTCTCCTTGCTTCTGTTGCAATTACATTTAGAAATTTACTTTGTGTTTCCTTGTCATATTCTCCTTCTAGTAAAGTATCTGCATATCCCATAATAGATGTAATTGGGGTTTTTAATTCATGAGATACATCTGCCACAAATTCTTTTTGCATCGTATCTAATTTTACATGTTCTGTAATATCTTGTATTACAGCTATTACTCCATCTGGTCTATCTGTTTCATTTTTAAATGGTGCAAAAAATACATTAATATATTCATCTTCTACTTGAATTCGCTGTTCAGTAGAGGTCCAATTTTCTAAATAGATAATTTTTTCCATATTAATATCTAATTTAAATTTTTTAAAAATATCTTCAAAGGTATTGTCTTCTGGCCTAATACTTAGAAATTTTTTAGCTGCTGGGTTGATTAAAATAATTTCTCCTTCCATGTTAAAAGCAATAATACCATCTGTCATATGAAGTAAAATGGTTTCAATTTGATTTTTTTGGGTCGATACTTCACTTAACTTTTCTTTTAATTCAGTAGTCATGACACCTAATACATTTTCTAAATCTTGTGCTTCTTTTCTTTTTTTATTTTTTATATTTTTTTTTCCTTCTTTATCTTCTTGTGTTATTTTTTCTGCACTTTTAATTAATTTATTAATTGGATAGATTAAAAATTTTGATAAAATGATCGCTGATAATATACCAAATATCGCAAATAAGATACTAGTTATTGTCAGTACCAAAATTGTTTTTTGTTGCAATTGCTGTATATCAACTGCTTGTCCTGCTTGCATTTGTTGTGTTATTAGATTTAGTGAGTTTAGAAAAAAAATTCCAAGCCCACTAATTACTATTATATTGACAATAAACATTACTAAAATAATTTTATTAAATTGTATATTTTTTAGCATCCTCTTTTATTCTCCTGTAAACGAAGTTTTTTTATTTCTTGATAAATTTTTTCTTCTGCTTGATTATTTGAAATTTTTATGGCATTTTCTCCCATTTGTTTCATTCTTTCTTTATTTAAGATGATTTTTTCTATTGCTCGATTTAATTTTTCTCCTGTTAATTCAGCATTTAAAATAATATTTGCGGCTCCTATTTGCTCTAATACTTTAGCATTATATAGCTGATGATTATGACTAACATTTGGAAGAGGTATTAAAATAGATGGTTTCCCTAAATTAGAAATTTCTGTTACTGTCATAGCTCCTGCTCTTCCAATAATAACATCTGCCACATTCATTACTTCCTCCATATTGTATATATAGGGAACTATTTTTATTCCATCTATTTGTTCGATATTGATATTATTTTTATCTAAATCTCGTTTTATTTTATCAAATTGCTTTGGTCCTGTTGCCCAAATTATTTGATAGTTTTTATTTTTCTTGTTTTTAATAATTTCAACAATAGAATCATTTATTTTTTGAGCCCCTTGGCTTCCACCTGATATCATAATAATTGGTTTTGCTTGGTTTAAACCTATTTCTTTTAAAATTCTTGTTTTTTCATTTATTCCATAATTTTGCTTTTTTATTTTAACAGGTGTTCCTGTATATACGATATTTTTTGCATTTTTAATTCTAGGAATGGCATCCTCAAAGGAAACTAAAATGGTATTTGTTTTTTTAGCTAACATTTTAATGGCTCTACCTGGAAAGCTATTACTTTCATGTAACAATGTAGGAATTTTTAATTGATGTG
>CASUIT010000060.1 GCA_949455995.1 uncultured Clostridia bacterium | reverse complement strand
TCTGTAGATGCTTGATATACTGTTTTTAAATCCTTTGCTAGCTCTTTCTTATCTGTATATGGCACATACTTTAATGAGTTCCTTATTTGATGTACAATACATCTTTGATATTCTGTTTTAGGGAAAATAGCTGATATAGCTTCTTTTAGTCCTGTTAAACTATCTGCACATAGTGCTAAAATGTCTTGTACTCCTCGGTTTTTTAATCCATTTAATACTGTCATCCAATATTTTGCACTCTCATTTTCTCCTATAGTAATATCTAGTACTTTCTTCATTCCATCTCTATCTATTCCTAATACCACATAAGCAGCTTTTTTTACTATCTGTCCATTATCTCGTACATGAAAGTGGGTAGCATCTATAAATACAATTATTTTTAGATATCCTAATAAGTTTATTTTTATTTGTTATAGAATAATAAAGAAAATATTTCAAAACTAATAATTGTCTTAAACAATAATTTATAAAATATGCTGTAAAATAGCTGTACATTAAAGAATATAAATCCTTGAAAACAGCTATTTTACTGAGCTTGTAGGTTCTTCTGATTTGGTTTACGCCTTCAAAACAACAAAAAATGATAAAATTCAAACATTTAGTTGTAGTTTTGTCATTACAAAATTGTATAACAATTTTGGCGGGCGAACAAAGACAGGGCATGCGGAGTTGGTCTAAAAGTTAAAAATTTTTAATCATGTCCCTTTTGTTTTTTAATCTAAAGTTCTTTCATATAAATCTTTTATAAAAACATCTTTTTCTTCAAAAGTATCAACAAAACCAACTTTAGCGATTTGTTCATTTTCGTTAATACTTTGAACCCAAACAGAACGATTATTATAGTAAATGTCAAATTTTTCATCATTATTTAAAATACGATACATTTTTTCAAAATTCATAAAATAAACCTCCATTAAAATCTATTCTTCTAAAAAGTATATCCATTTAAAAGAATTTTATAACATAAAATGTTTTAATACCTAACAGTTTTTCAATAATTTATATTGTCAAGAATGTTGTTTTTTCCCTATTTATTTAAATTTTGAGTTGACTTTTTTCTAATATTAAAAAATTCTAATAAACTAAAATGAGTCTCTGTCACGTTCAAATGCTATTTCTTAATTTTTTTATGAACCATAAATGTGACAGAAATATAAACTTACAAATTTTTAATTATTTTTTGGAAAGTGTATATTTTTAATGGAAGGGTTAGAAAACAACATATGTTATAGGTAATGTAAGTAAATTTGAAAAAACAAACTGTTAATGTATCAAAGTGAAATATACTTCCTTGACTTATATTTTTATTTAGGTTAAAATGAGGGCTGAATATATTTTAGATAGTTATAAAACTAGCTAAATAATATCTAAAAACAGAAGGAGGAAAGTTATGAAAGTACAATATAAAGACAAAACAATAGAAATGAAAGAGCAAATAACTATACAAGAATTATTAAAAGAAGAAATAAAAAATAGTAAATATCCTATTATAGGAGCGATTTTCAATAATCAATATGTAAATTTAAGTTATCAAATCTGTCAAGAAGGAGAAATAAAATTAATAGATATAGCCTCAAAAGAAGGAACCAAAATATATAGAAGAACCATAATTTATATTTTAGAAAAAGCATTAGAAGAAATATATCCTAATAAAAAAATAATTGTAAATTATCAATTGCCAAATTCTATGTTCTGTGAGATTGAAAACATGGAACTTACAGAGGAATTTATTCAAAAATTAAGTGATAAAATGCACCAAATAGTAAAAGAAGATTTACCTATAAAACAAGTAATAATGACCCGAAAAGAAGCAGAGGAATTTTACAAAAAAGATGATACCTCAAAGGGCAGATTGCAATTAAACCTACCAAATAATCAAACTATTTTTTTGTATTATTGCCAAAATTATTATAATTATTGTTATGGAACAATAGCAAATCGAACAGGAATTACCAAAATATTTGAACTAATAAAATATGAAGATGGATTGTTAGTAAGATATCCAAGTTCAGATAAACCAGGACAATTGCCAAAATTAATACAAACTAAAAAGTTAGCATGGGCATTAAATGAATATGATGATATTCATAAAATTTTAAATGTCAATACAGTATATAAATTGAACAAAGCAGTAGAAGAACAAAATATTAGAGATATTATTATGCTAGATGAGGCATTACATGAAAAGAAAATTGCCAATATTGCAGATGAAATAGCCAAAAATAGAAAAATAAAAATGATATTAATTGCAGGACCATCATCATCAGGAAAAACAACGTTTGCACAAAGGCTAGGAATACAATTAAGGATTAATCAAATTCAGCCTATTACTATATCTGTAGACAATTATTTTGTAGAAAGAAAAGATACACCAAAAGATGAAAATGGAAATTATGATTTTGAGTGTATAGAAGCAATCGATTTAGCATTATTTAACGATCATCTAAGTAGACTATTAAAAGGAGAAGAAGTAGAAATACCAGAATTTGATTTTCATCAAGGAAGTAAAAAATATAATGGGAAAAAAATAAAATTAGAATCAGATCAATTATTAGTAATAGAAGGGATTCACTGTTTAAACGATCAATTAACCAGTAAAATTTCTAAAGATCAAAAATATAAAATATATATAAGTGCACTTACTGTTTTAAACATGGATCGATACAATAGGATTTCCACAACAGACACTAGATTAATTAGAAGAATTGTAAGAGATTATCAATTTAGAGGATATGATGCCAAACATACAATAGCAACATGGCATATGGTAAATAATGGAGAAGAAAAAAATATATTTCCATATCAAGAAGAGGCAAATAGTATTTTTAATACATCTTTAATTTATGAATTAGGTGTTTTAAAAGGTGCTGTTATGCCGTTGCTAGAGCAAATTACCAAAGATGAGTCAGAATATGCAGAAGCTAGAAGATTAATAGAAATGCTTCAATACTTTGAAACAATACCACCAGAATATGTACCAACTAATTCATTATTAAAAGAATTTTTAGGAGGAGGAACTTTTAGATATTAAATGGAACAAAAAAATTTTATAGAAATAGATGAAGAATTTATATGTGAAAATTGTGGAAAACAAGTTTTAAAATTAGGATATTCTTGTAGAAATCACTGTCCTTACTGTTTACATTCTAAACATGTAGATAAAAATCCAGGAGATAGACAAGAAGTTTGTCATGGTGATCTGGAGCCAGTTAGTTTAGAAATGAACCAAAAAAAAGGTTATGTTATTATTTTTCGATGTAAGAAGTGTGGTAGGGTACGAAAAAATAAGGCAGCTAAAGATGATAATATAGATTTAATTATTGATTTGAGTAGTAAACAAATTTAATTTGACTAAAATAAATACTAATGATAAAATAAAAGAACAAATGAAAATCCATTGGCAAATTAGAAGTGAAAGAAAAAGGAGTTGGCAAAATATGGGAAAAGAAGTAAAATTACTAAAAAGATTGGGGATTATCATAATATTGGGTATCATGATATTATTTAATGTATTAACGATTCAAAATGAAGCAGTAAACAAAACCAATCAAACCAGTAAAAATGTAACTAATACAACTAATACAACCAATACAACAAAACAAACAACAGATACAACTAATGCTGATTTAATAAATTTAGGAATAACACCACATGATTTTACAGGATTTACACCTACAACCACTTGGTATGAAGTAGAAGTACCAGAAAATACAAAAACAATAGAAGTATATGCAAAAGCGCAAGTTGCAAAAGCAAAAATAACTGGTACAGGAAAGAAAGATTTACAAAAAGGTAAAAATAATTTAGAAGTAGTAGTTACAGCACCAAGTGGAAACAAAAAGACATACACCATTTGTGTAACAAGAGGAGAAAAGACAGAACAAGGTGGAAATACAAGTGCAAACGAAGGGTTATCAGAATTAAAAATCAATAATTTAAATATTACTCCAGAATTTGAAACGAATGTATATGAATATACTGTTAAATATATAGGAGAAGAAAGCAAACTAAATATTGAAACCAAAACAACAAAAGAAGATTATGTTGTAGAAATAACAGGAAATGAAAACTTAAAAGAAGGAGAAAATATAGTTACTATATTAGTATCAAAAAGTAATGGAGACAATATAGCAACTTATCAAATAACCATAAATAAAAAATTAATAGATGAAGAAGCTATCCAAAAAGAAGCAATACAAAGAAAGAAAATGCAAAAAATAACAATAGCAGTAGTGGGGGCAATAATTGTAATGGTAGCAATAGGTATCATAATAAGATATCAAAAAAATAGAAAAAAAGAAGCAGAATTATCAAGAGCATACTTTTATGGAAGTGATGAAGAAGACGAAGATGAATATGAAGAGAATGAAAAAGACTTTAACGAAGAGGAAGAAATAGAAGCAATAGAAGAAATCCCAAAAGCATTAAAGATAAAACAGGAAAAAGACCAAGAAAGTGAAGAAAACGAAGAAGAACAACAAGATAAGCAAGAAGAAAGGGAAAATTCTATAGCATTAGTAAGAGAGCAAAAAAATGTTGAAATCGAAAAAGAAGAAGAAGAAGAGGAAGAGGAAGAACAAGTAGAACAAGTAGAAAAAATGTCAAAAGAAAAAATAAAAGAAATGTATTTAAATAATTATTCTAACCAAGAAGACGAGTACGAATTAGAAAAACATAAAGAAAGAAATAAAGGAAAAAGATTTAAATAGTGTGACAAAAGGGGCGTCCCTTTTTGTCACATATAAAAAATAGCAATGAAAAAATATGAGAAATTCAATAAAAAATGAATTTCTCATATTTTGATTTTTTAAGTTATAGAGTTTAGAAAATATTCTACATCTTAAAAGAATTAGCAGCAACCTCCTCTGTTACCACCACAACAACAACAGATTAATAATATAAGGATTATAATCCAGCAACAGTCATCACCAAATCCAAATCCGCATCCTCTATTTTCTGGCATAGTCTAGACCCCCTTTCGCAAAGAATATGTTTTTTAATGATTTTCTTTTGTGTTTTCCTTTGTATGATATATAATATGTGGAGGAAAAAAATGTGTTACAAAAATTAAAAGAACAAAAAATTTTATTCATGCCCCTTTTGTTCTAATATAAAATGTGATATGATAAAAAAAAAGCAAGGAAGGAACGAGATAAGAATGGATCAAAGGGCAAAAAAAGTAGTAGAGATTTTTAGTGATTATCATACAAATGCTAATATAAAGTTTGCACAGATTAAAAGCTTGAATATTGTAAAGAAAACGAATACCTTGCAAGTTGTTTTGTATTTTGATGAATATATAGAGATAAAAGAAATATGGTATTTTGAAAATTTTTTAAAGGAGAGATTTCGATTTGAACAAATCGATGTTAAGATTGATTATCATGAAAAAGTGGAGACAAGAGCTATTCCAAAAGAATGGAAAAATATTATAGCCTATATGTCGCACAAATATCCTTTGACCAAACCGATGTTGTTGTTAAAGAGTGATGTTAGTGTAGAACAAAATACGATATATATAAAGATGCACATCAAAGGAGCTGATTTTTTAAAAGCCAAGAAAACAGATAAAGAATTGCAAAAAACTATCAAGAATTTGTTTGGCAAAGAATATGTAATAGATATTACAGAAGATTTGTCCATAAAAGAAATGAATGAAATTCGTGAAAACATCAAAGAACAAGAAAGACAAATGATAGCTTATTTAGAAGAAAACAGAAAACAAATAGAAACGAAAAGTGATGAAGAAATAGACAAGGAATTGCCAACAAAACTAGAAGAGTATCTACCAACAGAAGAAATGGAAATGCCACAAATGCTAGAGCAAGAGTACATTATGGGAAAACCATCCAAAGTAAAAGAAAAACTAATAAAAATAAAAGATATTTCAGCAAATGATGGAAGAGTGACTCTAGAAGGAAGAATTGTAACAACAGATATAAGAGAGACCAAATCAGGAAAAGGAATGATTATATTTGATTTATACGATGGTACAGGAACCATTACCTGTAAATCATTTGCCAAAGATTATACACAAGGTAAAGAAATTGTAGAAAAAATAAAAGTAGCCAAAGGCATAAAAGCTATTGGAAAAGCGGGATTAGATACCTATGCAGGAGATATTACAGTAATTGCCAATACCATTTTAGAAACCAATAGTGAACTACCCCAATTACCAACTGAAGAAGAAAAAGAAAACACCCCATTAATTTTAGGTACAACACAAAATATTACAGATCCCTTAGTAAAGATAGAAGATTTAGGAGTAGATGATGGAAAAATAGCCTTACAAGGTGAAGTTATATACACAGAAGACAGAACCCTAAAATCAGGAAAGACACTATTTAGTTTTGACTTATATGATGGCAGTAGTACTATTACTTGTAAAGCCTTTTTAAACAAAGAAACTGCCAAAAAAACAATGAAAAGAATTCAAAATGCAAAAGGGATAAAAATAGCAGGAACTGCTCAAAATGATACTTTTTCCAATGAATTAACTGTTATGGCAAACATCATTATTGAAACAGAAGGACTAAAAAAAGAAATAAGACAAGACAAAGCCAAAATAAAAAGAGTAGAACTACATATGCATACCCAAATGAGTCAAATGGATGCCATGACATCTGCTAAAGACTTAATAAAAAGAGCCATGAAATGGGGAATGAAATCTATTGCCATTACAGACCATGGAGTAGTACAAGCTTTTCCAGAAGCACATAAAATGCTTGGATATGATAATCCAGACATGAAAATTTTATATGGTGTAGAAGCCTATTTAGCACCAGACAAAAATCCAGTAGTAACCAATGCAAAAGAGCAAGACTTAGATACCACCTATTGTGTATTAGACTTAGAAACAACAGGATTTTCAGCCAAAACAGAAAAAATCACAGAAGTTGGAATCATGAAAGTAAAAAATGGAGAAGTCATAGACAAATTTAGTTGTTTTGTAAATCCACAAAAACACATTCCGCAAAGAGTAACAGAAGTTACCAACATAACAGATGATATGGTAAAAAATGCAGAAACCATAGAGCAAGTATTTCCAAAAATCTTAGAATTTATCAAAGATTCTGTATTAGTAGCCCATAATGCACCATTTGACATGGGATTTTTAAAACAAAATGCAAAAAATTTAGGATATGAATTTGATTATACCTATTTAGACACCTTAAGTTTAGCAAAAGATTTATTTCCAGATTATAAAAAATATAAATTAGGAAAAATTGCGGAAAATCTAGGAATAAAAGTAGAAATAGCACACAGAGCCTTAGATGATGTAGATACCACTGTTAAAGTATTTAACGTAATGTTAGAAATGTTAGAAAAACGTGGAGCTAAAAAAATAGAGGATATAGACCAAGTAAGCAGTACGAAAGAGGCAAAAAAAGAAGAATATAAGAAATTAAAAACCTATCATGCCATCATCTTAGCCCAAAATTATATTGGATTACGAAATTTATATAAACTGGTATCACTTTCCCATTTGCATTATTTTTATAGAAAACCTAGAATTTTAAAAAGTTTATACAAAAAATATTCAGAAGGTTTAATATTAGGAAGTGCCTGTGAAGCGGGAGAATTGTACCAAGCCATTGAATTGCGGAAAAACGGATGAAGAAATTGAAGCAATTGCCAATGACTATGACTATTTAGAAATTCAGCCAACTGGAAACAATCAATTTTTAATTCGAAAAGAAATTGTAAAAGACGAAGAAACATTGCGAGATATTAATCGAAAAATTGTAGAAATAGGAGAAAAACTAAAAAAGCCAGTCGTAGCAACCTGTGACGTTCATTTTATGGATCCACAAGACGAAATCTATAGGCGTATCTTAGAAGCAGGGCAAGGATATGAAGATGCAGATAACCAAGCGCCATTATATTTAAGAACAACAGAAGAAATGTTAGAAGAATTTAGTTATTTAGGAAAAGAAAAAGCCTATGAAGTAGTTGTCACAAATACCAATTTAATTTCTGACATGTGTGACCAAATTAGTCCCATCTCACCAGAAAAATGTCCACCACATATTCCAGGATGTGAACAAACTATCAAAGACATTGCCTATCAAAAAGCACATGAATTATATGGAGATCCTTTACCAGAAATTGTACAAGAAAGGCTAGACAAAGAATTAGACTCTATCATAAAAAATGGATTTTCAGTTATGTATATTATTGCCCAAAAATTAGTATGGAAATCAAATGAAGATGGCTATATCGTTGGTTCAAGAGGTTCGGTAGGATCTTCTTTTGCAGCAAATATGACAGGAATTACAGAAGTAAACTCGCTACCTGCCCATTATAGATGTCCAAACTGCAAATATTCTGACTTTACAGATTATGGATATAAAAATGGATTTGATCTGCCAGACAAAGCATGTCCAAAATGTGGGCATTCATTAGACAAAGATGGAATGGACATACCATTTGAAACTTTTTTGGGATTTAATGGAGACAAAGAGCCAGATATTGACTTAAATTTTTCAGGAGAATATCAAGCAAAAGCCCATCGATATACAGAAGTAATTTTTGGAAAAGGAACTACCTTTAAAGCAGGAACCATAGGAACCATTGCAGACAAAACAGCTTTTGGTTATGTAAAAAAATACTTTGAAGAAAGGCATATTCCAATTAATCGAGCAGAAATTCGGAAGGATTGCACACGGATGTACTGGTATCAAAAGAACAACAGGACAACATCCAGGAGGAATTATTGTAGTACCAAAGGGGCGAGAAATCTATGAATTTTGTCCAGTACAACATCCAGCAGATGATCCAAACTCAGACATTATTACTACCCACTTTGACTATCATTCCATAGACCAAAACCTATTAAAACTAGATATATTAGGACACGACGATCCTACCATGATTAGAATGTTACAAGACATAACAGGAAAAGACCCAACCAAAGTACCACTAGATGACAAAGAAACCATGTCTATATTTAGTTCAACCAAAGCCTTAGGCATTACACCAGAGCAAATACACTCAGAAGTAGGAAGCTTTGGAGTGCCAGAATTTGGAACCAAATTTGTAAGAGGAATGTTAGTAGATACAAGACCCACTACTTTTGATGAATTAATTAGAATTTCACGGATTATCACATGGTACAGACGTATGGTTAGGAAATGCCCAAAGCTTAATTGAAGCAGGAACGGTAACCTTGCAAGATGCCATCTGTTGTCGTGATGACATCATGATTTATCTAATCAAACAGGGATTGCCACCCAATCCAGCTTTCAAAATTATGGAAACGGTGCGTAAGGGAAAAGCCTTAAAAGATCCAGAAAAATGGGCAGAATATGTAGCATTAA
>CASUIT010000059.1 GCA_949455995.1 uncultured Clostridia bacterium | reverse complement strand
ATGAGACAAATGTGTGATATAGATATCCTAGTACATCCAAAAGACTTTAAGAAAACATCTAAAATACTAGAAAATTTAGGATTTAACAAATTTTTTGATTATGAAAGGCATCTAGTTTTTGAAAAAAAACCTTTTATACTTGTTGAATTACATAGAAGGCTATTTTCGGGAGAAGAGGCAGATGCCAAATACTTTAACTCTATTTGGCATGAAAGTATTGCTTATAAAAACTATCATAACATAAAAAGAATGGATCAAGAAGATACCTATTTATTTTGTATCATGCATATCCTGCACCATTTTCAAAGTACTGGTATAAAAATAAGGGATATATTAGACGTTTATTGCATTTATGAAAAATACAAAAATTCATTTAATTTTGAAAAATTAAATAAAAAACTAGAAGAATTCAATATAAAATCATTTGAAAAAAACATAAAAAAAATTGCCTATCAATGGTTTGGAGAAGAGGAAATTTTAGAATTTGACGAAGTAGAAAAATTTATACTAAAAGGAGAAACCATTGAAAATCAAATAAATTACAAAGTAGGAGAAAATCAAGGAAAAGCAAAATATCTCTTACAAATGTTTTTTCCAAAATTAAAACAAATGCAAGAAAGATATCCAATCTTGAAAAAACTTCCTATATTACTACCAATTATGTGGATTATAAGAATCATTAAAAAAGCTTTTTCCAAAAGCAATACCATGAAAGAAAAAATAGAAAAAATAAAATTAATACAAAAAGCCAAACAAGAAGATATAAAACAAATACAAGAGATTTATAAAAAATTAGGAATCATTAAGAAAAATAATACTTGACAATTACAAACAAATTCTATAAAATAAATAGGAAAAAAATAGCAATATCTTATAACAACAAAACCTAATTATAATAACACGAAAGTAGCCAAAAAAACAGTAATAAGCTAAAACAAAAATAAGAATTGCCAAAAAACGAAAGGAGAATGCAAAATGGAATTAAAAGGAAGTAAAACAGAACAAAATCTAATGGAGGCATTTGCAGGAGAATCACAAGCAAGAAACAAATATACTTATTTTGCAAGCAAAGCCAAAAAAGAAGGTTATGAGCAAATAGCAGCCATCTTCCAAGAAACAGCAGACAATGAAAAAGAGCACGCAAAATTATGGTTTAAATTACTACAAGGAGGAGAAATAAAAACAACAGCCGAAAACTTAAAAGCAGCAGCACAAGGAGAAAACTATGAATGGACAGACATGTATGACAGAATGGCAAAAGAAGCAAAAGAAGAAGGATTTGACCATATCGCTTACCTGTTTGCAGAAGTAGCAAAAATAGAAAAAGAACACGAAGAAAGATACAAAAAACTAATAGAAAATGTAGAAAATGGACTAGTATTCAGTCGAGATGGAGATAAAATATGGAAATGTAGAAACTGTGGACACATCGTAATTGGAAAACAAGCACCAGAAATATGTCCAGTATGTAGCCATCCAAAAGCATATTTTGAAATCAAAGCAGAAAATTATTAAGATGAGACAAAGGGGGACAGGTCTTTTTTGTCTCACTATAGTCAAAAGAGTTTATTAATAACATTAAAAAACAGGAGATAGTGAAACGAAAAAATAAAAAATATTTTATCGTTTCACTATTTAAATTATAAAAATGAGACAAAAAAGACCTGTCCCCCTTTGTCTCATTAAGGAGAAAATCATGCCTAAATTTTTTATAACCAATCAAAATATTCAAAATGAGCAAATAAACATTATAGGAAAAGATGTCAATCATCTAAAAAATGTATTAAGAAAAAAAGTAGGGGAAGAATTAGTAATATGCGATTCACAAAATAGTAATAATTTTTTATGTGAAATAATAAAAATAGAAGAAAATAGCATAAAATGTAAGATTATAAAGAAGTTAGAGACTAATACAGAGCCCAATATAAAAGTAACCATATTACAAGGCTTGCCAAAAGCAGAAAAAATGGAATGGGTAATACAAAAAGCAGTAGAACTTGGTGTATATGATATTACTCCAATACAAATGACAAGATGTATTGTTAAATTAACTGAGAAAGAAAAAACAAAGAAAATACAAAGATGGCAGAAAATAGCAGAAGTTGCTGCCAAACAAAGCGGTAGAGATAAAATACCACAAATAAATGAAATCCTTTCTTTCAAAAATATTTGTCATTTAGATACAAAGTATGATATAGTAATAGTAGCCTATGAAAACGAAACAGAAAATACATTAAAACAAGTATTAGAAAACTTAAAAACCAAGCCAACAAGTAATTTAAAAATTGCTATTTTAATAGGACCCGAAGGTGGAATCACCAAAGAAGAAATACAAATCTTAAAACAAAAAGGAGCCAAAATAGTAACATTAGGAAATAGAATATTAAGAACAGAAACAGTAGCATTAAATATATTGAGTATTATTATGTATGAATTAGAAACATAAATAGCCAATAAAATCGAGAGGAAAGTGATGAACTTGAAAGAAAAGAGATTAACAAAAGAAGGAAAGAAAAAAAGAAAAATTCCCAAAGAAATATCACAAGAGATTCTAAAAAAAATATTTAAAAATTTACTAATAGCAGTAGGAATTACATTATATTTTATCATTTTAAATTTAGCATATTCTGCCATGAAACCAGAAAGACTAGTAGAAGACATTAAAGTATTTGCTGGAGTATTTTTAATAGTTGGAATAGTTCTTTTAGAAAGAGCCTATAAAAAAGACAATGATAGTATTGCAATAACAGGAGTAGAATTTTTATTTTTATCATTACATAGTCTATCCATCATGCATATCATATCACTATTTCATTATGACTTTAAATTATATTTATTAACATCTTCCTATATCCTATCGATTTATTATGTATTAAAAGCCATTATACTATATACCAAAGGAAGAAAAGAATATTTAAATAGTTTAAGTGACATTTCTGAAATCGTAAAAAAAGAAGACCCTATTAAAAAAGAAGCAACCAAAAAAGAACAAACAAGCCAAACCAAAAAAAGTGAAAAAAGAGGTAAAAAAAATGATTAAAAGTATGACAGGATATGGAAAAGCGAATTTAGCAGTAGAAGAACGACAATATCAAGTAGAAATAAAAAGTGTCAATCACCGATATTTAGATATTAGTATAAAAATGCCAAGATTTTTAAGCTATTTAGAAGAAGAAATAAAAAAAGAAATAGCAAGCCAAGTAAAAAGAGGAAAATTAGATGTATCTATTACATTTGAAAACAACGATGCACAAGCAAAAGAAATAAAAATTAATACACAAATAGCAAAATGTTATATAGAAGAACTAAAAAAATTATCCAAACAAGAAAACCTGTTAGCCAACATAGAAGTAACACAAATAGTAAAACTTCCAGACGTTTTAAGCATCCAAAATCAACAAAAAGAAGATAAAAACATTCAAGAAGAGCTAATAAAAACCGTTCATCAAGCAACCAAGCAGTTAACACAAATGAGACAAACAGAAGGAAACAAAATGGAACAAGACATAACCTTAAGAATCCAATCCATACAAGAAAAAGTAAGAAAAATATCTTTACTTTCTGCTGGACTTATTGAAGAATATATAGTAAAATTAGAGGGAAGAATAAAAGAAATATTAAAAACCCAAGAAATAGATCCACAAAGATTAGCACAAGAAGTTGTAATATATGCTGACAAATGTTCCATTGAAGAAGAAGTAACCAGATTAAAAAGTCATATCATACAATTTGAAAAGCTGTTATCTTCCAAAGAAGAAGCCATTGGAAAACAGTTAGACTTTATGATACAAGAAATGAATCGAGAAACAAACACCATAGGTTCCAAAGCAAACAACTTAGAAATTACCAATGAAGTAATTGGCATCAAAACACAACTAGAAAATATAAGAGAACAAATACAAAATATAGAATAAATAAAAACGAAAAAAGAAAAGGAGGAAAACAATGCAATTAGTCAATATTGGTTTTGGAAACATCGTTTCAGCAGAAAGAATTGTAGCAATTGTAAGTCCAGAGTCAGCACCTATTAAAAGAATGATACAAGAATCAAAAGACAACAAAACAGCAGTAGATGCCACATATGGAAGAAGAACAAGAGCAGTATTAATTATGGATTCAGGTCACATTATATTATCTGCTGTCCAACCAGAAACAGTAGGAGGAAGAATAGACAAAACCATTTCCCAAGAAGAAGTAAAATAAAAGAAAGGAAGATAAAAATGATTGTAAAACCAACCGTAGGTGAATTATTAACAAAAGCACAAAACAGATATGAATTAGTAATTGCAACAGCGAGGAGAGCAAGGCAAATAGCAGCTGGAGATCAAGTCAAAACAAAAGCAAAAGTCGAATCTTTTGTAACCTTAGCTGCTAATGAAATAGCAGAAGGGAAGGTAACAATATGTTAGTGATATTGTCTGGTGTTGCAGGAGCAGGAAAAGACACAATAAAAAAAGAGCTAATCAAAAGGATGGAAAATGTAGAATCACTTCCATCTTTTACTTCTAGGAACATGCGAGAAGGAGACATAAAAGGAGAAACCTATCATTTTGTAACCAAAGAAGAATTTGAAGAAATGATAAAAAAAGAAGAATTCTATGAATATGACATTCACCACAACCAATATTATGGGACCTCTAGGAAATTATTAAATGAAAAAATAAAAAGTGGAAAAATCATTGTAAAAGATATTGATGTAAATGGAACCAAACACTTAAAAGAATTATTAAAAAAAGACACTAAAGTAGTAACTATTTTTTTGAGAGTACCAAAAGAAGAGTTAAAAAAGCGACTAGAATCTAGAGTAGACAATCCTAGTCCAGAAGAAATTTTATTACGACTAAACCGATTTGATTATGAAGAATCCAAAATAAATTTATATGATTATACCATAAAAAATGATGACTTAGAAAAAACCGTACAAATTATAAAAACGATCATAGAAAACGAATATCAACTAATAAAGCAACCAAAATAAAAAGAAGGGAAAAACTTAGCATGAAACCAATTGTAGCAATTATTGGAAAACCGAACGTAGGAAAATCTACTTTTTTTAACTATCTAGTAGGCAGTAGAATTTCAATTGTACAAGATACACCAGGAGTAACAAGAGATAGAATTTATGCTGAAACGAATTGGAGAGGAAGAGATTTTACATTAATAGACACAGGGCGGAATAGAGCCAGATTCAGAAGATATTATTTTATCTCAAATGAAAGAACAAGCAAACCTTGCCATAGCTATGGCAGATGTAATTTGTTTTTTAACAGACATAAAACAAGGAATAACAGCAGCAGATAAAGAAATAGCTGTTATGTTAAAAAAATCCAAAAAACCAATTATTCTAATATGTAATAAAGCAGACAATTATGAAAAAGATAAATATGAAGCCTATGAATTCTATAATTTAGGTTTAGGCGATCCTTATCCCATATCTAGTACCAATGCCATTGGACTAGGAGATGTGTTAGACAAAATCTATGAAAGTTTTCCAAAAAAAGTCCAAAACGAAGAAGAAAAAGAAACCATCAAAGTAGCAGTTATTGGCAAGCCAAATGTAGGAAAATCTTCCTTAATCAACAAAATTTTAGGACAAAACCGAGCTATTGTAAGTGACATAGCAGGAACCACTCGTGATGCCATAGACACACCATTTGAAAATGAAAATGGAAAATATGTACTAATTGATACAGCAGGAATTCGAAAAAAAAGCAAAGTAAAAGAATCCATCGAAAAATTCAGTATTATGAGAACCTTATTAGCCATAGAAAGAGCGGATGTTTGTTTAATGATGATTGATGCGATAGAACGGAGTTACCGATCAAGATGCCAAAATTGCAGGAGAAGCACACGAAGCTGGAAAAGGTGTTATTATTGTAATCAATAAATGGGATGAAATAGAAAAAGAAACAGGAACCTTAGAAAAATACAAAAAGGAAGTATATGAACGACTAAAATATTTATCCTATGCCCCTATGATATTTATATCTGCAAAAACTGGGCAAAGAGTAAATAAGATATTTTCGCTCATAAACCATGTAGCCACACAAAATAGTATGAGAATAACAACATCTATATTAAACCAAGTAATAAATGAGGCAATAGCAATTGTCCAACCACCAACAGACAAAGGAAAAAGGTTAAAAATCTATTATGGAACACAAGCCACCACCAAACCACCAACCTTTGTAATCTTTGTCAATAATAAAGAACTATTCCACTTTTCTTATGAAAGATATTTAATCAATCAATTTAGAAAAGAATTTGGATTAGAAGGCACCCCTGTTCGTATCATAATAAGAGAAAAAAGAGAAGACATATGAGGAGGAAATAAAATGATAGAATATATAATAATGGCAATTATTGCATATAGTATTGGTAGTATAAACTTTTCAGTAATCATTAGTAAAAAAATGGCAGGTTTTGATGTAAGACAAAAGGGAAGTGGATGTGCAGGAAGTACCAACATGTTGCGTACCGTAGGAAAAAAAGCAGCTGCTATTACATTAGCTTGTGATATATTAAAAGGTGTAGTAACCATAATAATTTCTATTATGATAGGGGCAATCGTAAAAAATAGTAACAAAGAACTATTACTTCAAATTGCTGGAATTGCAGTTGTAATAGGTCATACTTTTCCAATATTTTTTGGATTAAAAGGAGGAAAAGGAGTAGCAACTTCGCTTGGAATTATATTAATGAGCAATTGGAAAATAGGACTAATATGTTTGGTTTTTGCATTGGTATTAATACTATTAACAAAAATGGTATCCTTAGGTTCTTGCGCTGCTGCTATTTTATTTCCTGTATTAACATTATTTATTAATGACAGCTATACCATATTAACACAAGGAAAAAATGGAAGTACTTATTTTATCTATAGTGTCATTTTAGCAATCATTGTTTTATATAATCATAGAAGTAATATACAAAGACTATTAAATGGAACCGAAAATAAAATAAGCTTTAAAAAGTAGAAGTGGAGAAAAAAATGAGTAAAATAGCAATTATAGGAAGTGGAAGTTGGGGGGTAGCATTAGCCACCCATTTAGCAAAATGTGGAAATGAAATTAGCATCTGGTCTTTTGATCCAGAAGAAAAAAGAATCATAAATCAAGAAAGAAAATGCAAATTTTTACCAGGACTAGTAATACATGAAAAAATTACATGTTCTAATGACTTTGAAGAGGTAATAAAAGGAGCACAATACATACTACATGTAACACCATCAAAATTTACAAGAGAGGTTTTTAATCAGTACAAAAAATATGTAGAAAACAAACCTGTTATCATATGTTCAAAAGGATTTGAAAAAGAAACAAGAAAAACATTAGATGAAGTCCTATTAGAAGAAATGCCAACAGCAAAAGTGGGAGTATTATCTGGTCCTAGCCATGCAGAAGAAGTTTCGATTGCCATACCTACTGTTTTGGTAATTGCATCCAAACAAGACGACGTGTTAGAAACGATACAAAAATCTTTCACATGTAGTCAAATGAGAATTTATACATCAAAAGATATAAAAGGAGTAGAATTAGGAGGAGCTTTAAAAAATATTATTGCATTTTGTGCTGGAGTAGCTGTTGGAATAAATTTAGGAGATAATACATTAGCTGCTTTGTTAACAAGAGGACTTCGAGAATTAACAAGATTAGGAATAGCATTAGGAGGAGAAAAAGAAACCTTCTATGGATTAAGTGGACTAGGAGATTTAATTGTAACATGTCTTAGCCAGCACAGTAGAAATAGAAAAGCTGGAAAATTGATTGGTCAAGGAAAAACATTAGAAGAAACCAAAAAAGAAGTTGGCATGGTAATAGAAAGTATTGACAATATTGAGGTAGCTTACCAATTAAGCAAAATACATAACATCGAAATGCCAATTGTAGAAACAGTATATCAAGTTATTTACGAAAATTTAAAACCACGAGAAGCTGTCAAAAAATTAATGACAAGAGACGTAAAGAGTGAATAATTGAACGATAAAAATCGAATAATAATAGAAAGTGTAATAAAAAATTTACACGCAAAAAAAGGAGAGATAAGCATGGAATTTTTAGATAAATTAGGAAAAAAAGCATCCCAAGCTGCTAAAGTAACAGCAGATAAAACAGGTAAAATTGCAAAAGAAACCAAACTAAAATTTAAAATAGGAGAATTAAAAACGCAAATCAATGACATCTATGAAGAAATAGGCAAAAAAGTATATGAAAAACATGTAAGAGAAGAAGAAATAAGTATCAAAAAAGATTTAGAAGAGCAATGTACCAAAATAGATGTACTAAGTGACGAAATAAATAGTCTATTAAAACAATGTTTAGAACTAAAAGATAAAAGACAGTGCCAAAAATGTTATAAAGAAATTGAAAAAGAAGATAATTTTTGTCCTAACTGTGGAGAAAAGCAAACAAAAGAGCCAGCAAAAGAAGTAGAAATATTAGAAGATTTAGAAAATACACAAGTAGAAGAAGACGATATAATAGAAAAACAAATCGTAATAGACAATTTACAACAAGAAACCAAAAAGACTGAGGAAAAATCACAAGATAATATGCAAGAAGAAAAAGAAGAAAAAACCAACTTAGAAAAAACCGTACAAATAGAATCAGACATACAATAGGAAAATCTTTGATTTTCCTATTGCACAATAAAAGTAATAATAAAAAAACAAGGAGCATCAAATGAAAATTGTGATACAAAGAGTAAAAAATGCAAGTGTGGAAGTAGAAGAGAAAATAGTAGGAAAAATAGGAAAAGGTTTTTTAATTTTATTAGGCATCACACATAATGATACAAAACAACAAGCCGATTATCTAGTAAAAAAAATTTGTAATTTGCGAGTATTTTCAGATGAAAACAACAAAATGAATTTAAAATTAAAAGACATAAAAGGTGAACTATTAATCGTATCACAATTTACATTATATGCAGATTGCACAGGAGGAAATAGACCATCCTTTACAAAAGCTGCCAAACAAGAGCAAGCAAATGAATTATATGAGTACTTTTGTAAAGAATGTGCCAAAAATGAGATTCCAGTCCAAAAAGGAATATTTGGTGCCAACATGAAAGTTAGTCTTATTAATGATGGTCCAGTAACCATTATCTTAGAACATTAATACGGAAAACGTTCATACAAATATTTTATAATATCATTAGCATTTTCTTGTGTAACACGAATAAAAACATTTTTATCTAAGCAAATCCACATACTCAAAAAAAACGCATCACAATTATCAATAAAAGCACCAATAATTTCTGCTAATTCAATAGGATTAGCATATTTTTTTTCCCAATGCAGGCAATTTTCTAGATCAAAATAAGTATTATAAAAGTGACTTAAAAAGCGATTTAATTCGCCAGTTTTTTGACTATACAAATGAACACATACTAACATAAAATCTCCTAAAATAAATATTATCACTATTCTAGTATAAAAAATATGATAAAATTTATACATCGAATAAAGTAGAAGAAAAATGCAAATAATAGAAAAAATAGAAATAGGGAGGTTTAAAATTGAAAAAAATAAAAACAATAGGATATATCCTATTAATTGCAATACTGGTAATATTATCACTTACCATTTA
>CASUIT010000058.1 GCA_949455995.1 uncultured Clostridia bacterium | reverse complement strand
GACCTATTCTTAACACTAATACTTTAGAATTTTCTTCATCAACTATATAAAATATTATATAATTTCTTACATTGATTTTTCTAATATTTTTATGACCTGTCAAATCTTCATTTAAAATAAGCATACTTCCTGCTACATTTTCTAAATCTTTCAACTTTTGTTTAAATAAAAGTTTGTATTTGTCTGCTATAATATCTCCTGCTAGATTATATCGAAGATATGAAATAATATTTTCTAAATCTTGTTCGCAGTTTCTGAAATTTCTACTATATATTTTTTCATAACATTTGCTCCAGTCTTTTACATATTATCTATTTTAGAAAAAGCTTCATCTAAAGAATATACTTTATTTGCTTTTATATCATCTAGTCCTTTTTGTAACTTCTCTTTTAAATCTTTTTTACTTTTTATTGTTATACTATCTGGTGCTTCTGTATCTATATATGATATTTTTAAATATTCAATAAAATTAATAACTTGATTTGTAAGTTCTTCTGGTAATGTTTCAATTTCATTATATAATTTTTGTTTTTCTATAGACATATTGATTACCTCCATAATAAATTTATGTTATTATTATATCATTTTTTCTTTGAAAAATCTATTAATTCTAAAAAATATTTTGTATTACTTAAAAAATTAGATATTTTTTGTTTTAGATATTATTAAAAAAGTGACTATTGTATCTATAATTTTTAAATAAAAGCATAAAAACGATAACTGGTAAGTTGTCTCGCTATCTTTCTATAGTTTTTTAAATAGTTCCTTTTGTTCTAAATATGTTATTAATTTATAAAAATGTCTATCACTTTCATTTATCCATATTGTTTGTTTATCTGACATATTAAGTTCAATTTTATCAGTCAGAAAATGACGACTATATCTTCTATGATATTTAGCACTTAATATGTCATTTTCTTTATAATAATAAACTTGTCCTATTTCGTTTTTATATAAAATTTCTTTATTATTAATAGATAGCGTAAAATTTATAAATCTATCATAAGCATGTATGCGAAAAAGCAAAATAAAGATAATAACGCTTAATGAAATAAATAATATATGAGAAATTATTGTTGGTATTGGTATTATATTAATAATTGCTAATATTAAAAGAAATGGCAAAAGTTTCACAAATATGCCAAGAAAACTTTTTTCATTACATTTTATATTATCCACAATTCCTATGTTTTCTAAATCCTCTAAACTATAATATGAAATTTTTTTATTCTGATTCATAAATATTTATCTCCCTTACAACTTACTCGTATAATGAACATGTAGTTCATTATACATTTTTTTATTCTTAATTCCATTGTATAATATCTACGTAGACACTGTGGATTAGTGCAACTTACTATCGCTTTGACGATTTCATTAATAGACTCTAACCACAGATGTTTGTTTAATTGTTAATTAGTTAGATAACGCTTGACGTTTAATATTGAACGAGTTTACTTTCGACAAGCATTTCGTGGATCACATTGTCTAAAATATTTTGTAAAGGAGTTGTTTCTATGATTTATGTTGGAATCGATGTTGCAAAAGATAAACATGATTGTTTTGCTATGAATTCTGATGGCGAAATATTAATTGAAAAACTAACGATAACAAACAATTCAGATGGTTTTGAAACTCTCTACAATTCTTTAATCAGCTTTTCTGATTCACTAGACACTATTAAAGTAGGGCTTGAAGCTACTGGTCATTATAGTGATAATATTCTAAACTTTCTGAACAAAAATGGTTTTAATACATATCTTATTAATCCATTACAAACTAATCTTTATGTAAAAGGTCAAAGCCTTAGAAAGACTAAAACAGATAAGTTAGATGCTCATGTTATTGCTACAATGCTTATTTCAGATAACTTAAAACCCTACATACCAGTATCATATCACATTACTGAACTAAAGTCACTAACTAGACATAGATTTCGTTTAGTAAAAGAAAACTCAAAATTCAAAACTTCTCTTGTAAGACTAGTTGATATTGTATTTCCAGAGTTTCCAAAAATAGTTTCATCTGTTGCTCAAAAATCTAGTTTAGCTTTACTTTATGAATTACCTAATGCTAAAAAGATAGCTGAATGTAATCTTACACACTTAACTCATCTTTTATCTGATAATTCTTACAAGCATTTTGGTAGAGATAAAGCTATTGAAATTAGAGAACTTGCAAGAAAATCTATTGGTTTGAATAGTGACTCTATTTCATTTGAATTGAAACAAACTATTAGTATTATTCAATTCTTGCAAAATCAAATAGATGAGCTTGATAAAAGAATTAAAGAAATTTTATTAGAAATGGATCCCCCTATCTTATCAATTCCTGGTATTTCTTTTAAATTAGCTGGTACTATTATTGCTGAAATTGGAGATATATCAAGATTTGATTCTCCTGCCAAATTATTAGCTTTTGCAGGATTAGATCCTTCTATATATCAATCTGGTAAATTCTTTTCTACTCATTCTGTAATGGTAAAGCGTGGTTCTAAATATTTACGTTTTGCTTTAATAAATGCTGCTAGAATGGTTTGTATGAATGATGCAACCTTTAATAATTTCAAAAATAAAAAATTATCTGAAGGAAAGCATTATAGAGTTACTTTAGGTCATGTTGCAAAAAAATTAGTACGTGTGATTTATTATTTATTAAAGACAAGCAATAAATATGAAGCCAATAAAGTAGCTTAATATCAATAATTCCATAATTTTTAAAAGCATTTTTCTAAATGCTTATTTGTCGTGCTTTAAATTTTATAGAAATTTATTTAAAAATTTTTATAAAAACTCTTGACTTTCATATAGTTAGTCTATTTGTTTGCTTAAATTATATCAGTTTTTGATTATGAAAACAATACATATAAAAAACAAGAGATATTTCTACCTCTTATAACCAATTTCCCTCTCTTAATCCTAATTTAAAAGTTTCTATCTTCTCTATTCTTTCTATCTCATCATCTAAATTTATATATTCAAGAACAGCTTTTAATTCTTCTTTTGTTAAATTTGCTATTACTACTCTATCTTCAATAAATAGCCTAACATTAGGATATTTATTTTTTATTTCTCTCATTTTATCTTTTATTTGCTTGTAATCTTTTCTTTTTTGCCAAATATTATATCTATTATCTTCTAAAAATTGCATAACACTATCTATGTATCGGTAGAAAGAGCTATTTTCTTGTATCTTGTTGTTTTCTTTATTTTTGAAAAATCTTGTTTTTGTTTCCTCTATTTCTCTCTTTAAAAATAGTTTATCTAAAAATCCTAATTTATAATACTGTTTATCCCAAAAACTCATTTCTCCAGACATACAACCCTCAAACCTATCTAATTTTAACCAGAGTTCCTTTCGATTTTCCTCATCTTTCACTAATTTTTTCATTAAATTTTCTAATTCTTTTTTAGCTTGTTTTGTTTCTTTTATTTCTTCTGGCTCTCCATACATTTTAGTATATAAACATTCTAGTCCATCTCCTCTTGTTTCGTATAGTTCATTTAAAACTTGATTTTCAAATATTTCACTTACTTTATATTCTCTTTTTTCCATTTTCTCCACCCTACAATGCCTTTCCCTCTCGTAATCCTATTTTAAACATTTCATCTGCCTCATACATAGCTCTATCATTTTGTAATTCTGTTATATCTAAAATTGCTTTCATTTCTTCTTTAGTAAGTTGTTCTATTTTGTCATCTTCAAAAAATTCTCTTACTCTAGGAAACTTATTTTTTATTTTTTCTATTTTGTGTCTAATCTTATCGTATTCTTTATTCTTCTTTAAATTTCTGTATTTTTGTTCTTCAAAATAATCTGATATTTCATTTATATTTTGTAAGATAATACTATTGTTTGATGTATTTTCTATTATTTTTCCTTCTTTTATTTCCTTTTTTAGCCTTATACCATCTATAAATCCTAATTTATAATATGGTTTATGCCAAAAACACATTTCCTCTAAAGCATACCCCTCAAATTTGTTTATTTTTTCAAATAACTCTTTCATAGTATTGTCATCTTTAATAAATTTTTTCATAAAGTTTATTAACTCATCTTCAGCTTGTTCTGCTTTTTTTGTTTCTTCTAATTCTCCATACTTCTTTTTATAACTTATAAAAAATCCATCCTCCCTTATTTCATATAAATCATTAAGTATTTTATTTTCAAATAAATCTTCCATATCTTTTCTCCTCCTTATTAACTATATATAGGTATTTTATTATTATTTTTGTGCAAAACCAACTATATATAGGTAATAAAGATTTTTGAATTTTGCTATACTAATTTATAAAGGAGGGCTTAATCTATGGACTTACAAGAAGCAACTAAAAAAAGAATTTTAGCTCTATGTGATGAAAAAGATATTACAATCAATAAACTTGCCACTCTTGCTGGGGTTAGACAATCAACAGTAAATAATTTAATAGATGGCACAAGTAAAACACCTACTTTATTGACAGTTCTTCGTTTATGTTTGGGTTTAGACATGCAACTTAAAGAATTTTTTGATGATGAGGTATTTAAAGACTTAGATGATGAATAATTCAAAACATTATTTATAATCTAAGTCTTTATTTTTTGTTTTATCTTTCTAAATCTTTATTCTTCCATTTTTGTTTATATTGTTTTAACAATTTTTCTATAACATCTTCCATTTGTTTTGTACTATAACCCTTTGGAAAATAACTTTTTAATTTTTCTACTTTAAACCTTATCTGATCCTTTTGATTTGGTTTTTGTTCTATCATTATATTGAAAATTGCATCCATATCTAGTTTATTTTGTTTGCTTAACTCTTTCATTCTTATTGCTTGTGAATATGAGGGTGTGCAATCTTCGCTTTCTATTGTTTCTAATAAGTCCTTTTGTTCCTGTTCTTTTAAATATGATATTTCTACTGCTGGGTTCATTGCCATTTTATTTTCATCAACTAATTGTAATAGTGGTTTTATAAGTTCTGTTAATCTTACATATCTTTGTACTTGCCTACCACTTATTCCATCTGCAATTTTATCTCTGGACTTGTGGACATTGTGTCCATAACTTTTTTTGCTTCGACTTTTCTCTGCCTCTAATTTCATTTTATAAGCAAAGGCTTTTTCACTTGGTAATATATCACTTCTTTGTAGGTTACTATCTACAAGAGTAATTATTGCCATATTTTTATCCATATCACGAATTAAAACAGGAATTTCGGTTTTTCCTACTTTTTCACAAGCGTATTTTCTTCTATGCCCACTCACTATTTCATATCCTCCTTTTTCTCTATTTCTTACTATTAACGGCTCTATAACTCCATATTCCTTTATACTTTCGATTAAATCCTCCATATCTTCATTGTCTTTTACTTGGTATGGGTTATCTTTAAATTCGTATAATTCATTTATATTTACAATTTTTTCACTCATTTATCTCACTTCCCTATTTTTATATTTTGTTTTTGATTGTTGCAATTCTTCATTTCTTGCTTTTCTTTCTATTCTTATTACTTCTTTGATTTTTGGGTTATCTTCAATGATTTGATTTGCAACTTTTAAGCTATTTCTATAATCTTTTAGAATTGTAGTGCATTCATCTCTTTTAGTTTTATATTCTTTTATTAACTCATCATCTTTGCAATTTCTTAATTTGTTTCTGTATTTTTGCCTTATTCCAGTTACTTCTACAATGTTCTTTTCAGTCTGTGAAATATAGCTTTTTACATCATCTGTTGTTTGTAGTTTTTCTTTTGCTATTAGTCTTATTTCATTAGAATATCTTTGCATTTTCCTTACTTCTTGTTTCATTTCTGGAGATAATGGTTGTTTGCATTGTTGCTTTTTGGGGTATAGTCCTAATAAATGAAATAGCAATAAAAAAAGAGCTTCAAGCCCTGTGATTTTACTTATATCTTTGAATTTCCCATTAAGCATAAATACTTTGTTTTTCTTATATATCTTTCTAGGTTTTATAAATTTATAATACTGTTCTTGCACATAATAATGGTTATTGAATACTCTATCTTTAATATTTTTAGGTGTATATTTTTCGCCTAATTGATACATTCTTGTCGTCTTTTTATCATTTATTGAACGAATAGTAGCATATTTTCTATTTGAATCATCATTTATAATATAACCTTTTTTATACATTGCTTTTTTAAATTGTGCATAGTTTACGCATATTTTTACTGTTTCATCTATTGCTTTTCTCATTAGATTATACTTTGTTGGCTCTCCTCTTTTTTCTGCAAAATATATATTTCTTGGTGTTCTTCCTTTTGGATTCTTAATAACTGTTAGATTATTTTCGCTACATAATTCATCTGATAAACCTCTAAAACGATAATATGCTCCTTTGTTGCAATTAAACTTTTTCCCCGTAAACATATTAACACTGCACACTACAAAATGATTATGATATGTGCCTGTATTAAAATGTGTTGCAACTAATACTTGATATTCTCCCCACATTTTCCTTGCAAGTTTTACTCCAATTTCGTGTGCAAGTTCTGGAGAAACTTCGCCTGTCTTAAAACTTTGGTATGCGTGATATGCAACATTTCCTGTGCATTTTCCAAACTTTTCTTGTGTCATTTTCATTTCTTCAGAGGCTGTTTCTCTATTACAATTTACTCCAGTTACATACATAGTTTTTCCGTTTTCCTCAACTGTTTTCTCATTGTTTTCTGCATATAATAATACTTGTTTTAAATTATTAAAATTTGTTTTTTCTGGGTTCTCTGCATAATTAACTACTCGTGATAAACTGTCCTTAACTGCCCATATTTTTGTTGTTGCCATCTTCATCATCTCCATTACTTTTTGAATTATAAATTACTAAAAAATTGTGTTCTATTATCTCTAAACATTCCTCTACTTTATCTATATCTAACTTAAAAATATCATTTTTTAATTGACATATTTGTAAATAAATTTGATAAAATTCTTTATCTGGTATTGGATAAATTTTTTGTTTTAGTCCTGTTTTTCTTAAATAATTTGATAAAGATAATTTACTTTTTTTTGCTTTTTGTTGTAATTTTTTCTTTTCATTTTCACTAACTCTTATATGAATTTCTACTATTTTTTCTTGCATAAAATTTCACTTCCTTTCAACTTTTGTAGCTGGGGTTATAGGGGTGCAAAACCCCTTTCAACGAATGTTGTCGGTTTTGGGTGGGACACAAAACCTATGCTCGCTACTCTGATAGATAAATCTATCAATCAGATTTTATAAAATAAAAAAATAAGTCTTTTATGGGTTAATTTTCATATTATTTTATCTACTTTCTCGTTCAAAATTTTTCTCTTTTGTATATTCTGGGTATCTTATTTTTATACCCTCATAAAAGTATGGTGCATAACTACAACAAAAGATTTCACTTACATTATATTTATCAGAAACTTTTTCATTTTCAATATCTTTTTCACTATCATAATTACATCTATTCCATAAACTAAATGCTATTCTTGTTACTTTCTCACTTGTACTTGTTTGATATGCTCCGTTTATTGAATCAATATTTATTTCTCCTGTTCTTAAATTAAATATTTTACTAAAATTATCTCTTGTTGTTTCGCATATTCCTAATGTATAAACTATTGCTTTATAATACACATCAGTTTTTCCCATTGTTTGCATTTCCTTATATTTTTCATTCCAAAATTCTTTGTGTTTGCTATCTATAAATTTCATATTCTTTTACCTTCTTTCCATTTTTATTTGCAAAAAAATAACCTTATATAAAATGCTTTTTTGCATTAAATATAAGGCTATAATTTGATTTTTATTTTTAGATATATACATACTCATTATAAATGCTTTCTTCTGCTCTGTTCTTAATATTATTCATTCTTGTTACCCATTCTAATTGATGACTTGCCTTTAAATCTTCTGTAATATTCTCTTGTTTAGCTAGTTTTGTTATTATGCTTTCTACAAGATTATTACATTTCTCATCTATTGAATGTAAATAAGTATTTAATTTTCCACTTAATAATAAGTTGTTATATAAAACTTTGTTGTACTGTTTAATATGTCTTAATCGTGCTTTTCCATATTTTCCAATAGTAAAGTTTTTGTCTTTTGATATTGATAGATTAGGAAAATAATAATTTTCTTTTAATGTATAAGCTATTCCTGTTTTTTCATTAACATATTCTTTTTTTAATTCCATTTTCTATTACCTACCTTTTCACTAATAATATAAATTTATAGTCCATTTATTGCAATATGGACAACTAAATACCTCATATCCACTAGGACAATTTTTGTAATAAGTATCGTTATCTATTTCATAGTTTGTCCATTTATTGCCCCATTTTTTTATTTCTGCATTATATACTGCTACTGCCTCTGCTTTTGAATTATACCAGTTACTATTTGAATGACTACATTTTGGTACATTATTGATATTGGATTTTTGATTTGTACTGTTATTTGTTGCTGTTTCTTCTATTTCTATATTTTTTTGTTCCTCTATAACTTTTGTCTGTGTAGTAGTTTGACTTTCTTGTGTTTTCTTTATTGTTTTGTTTTTATTGTTATTCTTACTTGTATTTGATTTTTCTGCAACAGGTGTTGTTATTTCATTTACTGCATTTTGTGTTATTATTTCTTCATTTTGGATTATTTCTGCTTGTGCTATTGTATTTTCTATTTGTTCTATAATATTTCCTTGTGTTTCTTCTACTGATTCATTTTCTACAACATTTTCTTCCTGTATGTTGGTTGTTAAATCTACTACTTTTTCTCCTTTTTCGTTTACTGCTCCATAATAACTAAAACTAGAAATCATTGCGACTATTATAACTACAATAATCTTTCTCATCACTCATTCCTCCTTACTTGCTTTTATTTTAGTCGCATTTTTTTAATAATGCAAAGGTGCAATTTATTTTTTATTAAATATATATATTCTTTTCAGCTAGTAAAGAGTAAGTAATAAAAGGGGTTTGTAAGGGGGAATTATAAAAAAATACTCCCACAATTTTTTGGCATAATCCTAGCGTAAAATCCATTGTTTTTGTTCTAGTTATACCCTTTTTTGCGTAAAAATAAAGCATATCTCTATGCTTTACACTGGTTAAAAATTATTTATTTAATTTCTTTTCCCCACACTCCATATTACTAATTCTGTTTATAAATTTTTTGATTTTTTCCCTTTTTACTAAAATTTCTACTTCAATCATTTTTATAATTATTGATTTTTAGGCTTTTTCTAATCTTTTCTACCTAGCACTGAGACTACTTCCACGTGGCTCACACATAGGCTGTAGATAGTTTTGGCTTACCTCGTATGCTGACTGTTGATTTTTTTCTTCTTTTTTATCATCTTTGCATTTGATTTCGTTCCCAGATTTTAGGATAAATGTTATGACTCTTGGATTAGTTTCTCCGTTGTTATCTTTCTCTCCTATAATAACTTTCTCTATCATTAGTTCAAAAACATCTTTATCAAATTCTGGCATAATTTCATTATCTTTAAACAGAGTTTTAAACTTGTTTAATCCTTGATTTAAACTTATTGAATCTTCTAATTCTATTTGCAAATGCTCTTGTTCTTTTTCTATATTATTTATTTTGTTTTGTAGTTTTGCTTTCTTTTCTTGTAATGTTTCTAAACTTATTGTTCCATTTAAGTTTAAATCAATTAGTTTGTCTATTTTTTCTTTTAAAATTTGTTTTTCTTCCTCTAGTCTTTTAATAGAACTTTCATTACTTTCTTCTTGTATAATTTCTTCCATTTCAGTTAA
>CASUIT010000057.1 GCA_949455995.1 uncultured Clostridia bacterium | reverse complement strand
TCGAGACAGACTATTTAAAGAACTAGAAAGAAATGTATCTTTAAGAGTAAAAGAAACACAAACACCAGACTCTTTTGAAGTATCAGGAAGAGGAGAGCTACATTTATCCGTTCTAATCGAAACCATGAGAAGAGAAGGATTTGAACTATTAGTATCCAGACCAAAAGTTATCTTAAAAGAAATCGATGGAGTAAAATGTGAGCCAATAGAGCAACTAGTAGTAAATGTTCCAGATGACTGTGTAGGAAATGTCATTGAAAAATTAGGAAGAAGAAAAGCAGAAATGACCAATATGGAACCAGCAGAAAGTGGGCACACCAAAATTGAATTTAAAATACCAGCAAGAGGATTAATTGGATATCGAACCGAATTCTTAACAGACACCAAAGGAGAAGGAACGATGAATCACATTTTTGATTCGTATGAACCTTATAAAGGAGAAATTCAAGCAAGAGTAAGAGGAACCATTGTAGCTTTTGAAAAAGGAAAATCGGTAACATATGGATTATACAACGCACAAGACAAAGGAGAACTATTTATTGGACCAGGTGTAGAAGTATATGAAGGAATGATTGTAGGATTAAATGCAAGAGGAGAAGATTTAAGTATCAATGTATGCAAAGAAAAACATTTAACAAATACCAGAGCTTCTGGTTCAGATGAAGCACTTCGTTTAGTGCCACCCATTCAAATGTCATTAGAAAAAGCCATTGAATTTATACAAGATGATGAATTAGTTGAGGTAACACCAAAATCCATTCGTCTAAGAAAGAAAACATTAGATAGTAAATTAAGAGAAAGGGAAGCAAGAAATGCCAAGATATAGGAAAAGTATAGATATGTATAGGAGATTAAGAGATATTAATAAAGTGATAGATAAAGAGGAAATGAAAAGAAGCAGACAAAAAGAATTACAACAAGATAAGGACCATGCAAATAGACAAAAAGTAATAAGCGAAATTAAAAAATATATAGACAAAGGAATGCAACAAGAACAAGCAGTAGACTATTTTATTAGCCAAAATGGAAGATTTATTGATGAAAACTTTTCCTATTTAACAAGAAATGGATTAAGTGTAAGACAATGTATCATCAATTGGACACATAGGCTAAAAGCAAAAGAAAAGAAATTATCTACAAAAAATGGAGAAGAAAGATGAAACAACTAGAACTAGAAAAAATCAAACAAAAAGCCATAGAAGAACACATACCAATTATTATGGACGATACCCTAGCCGTCATAGAAAAAATTTTAGTAGAAAAAAAACTTGAAAAAATATTAGAAATAGGAACAGCAGTAGGGTATTCTGCCATAAAGTTTAGCCAATTCTTAGCAGAAACTGGAAAACTAGATACCATTGAAAGAGATGTAGCATGTATTCAAGAAGCGAAAAAAAATATAAAAAAAATGGAAGTAGAAGATAAAATCAATATTTACCAAGGAGATGCAACTGAAATTTTGCCTATGCTAAAAGAAAAATATGATATTATTTTTATCGATGCTGCCAAAGGAAAATATCCATTTTTCCTAAAAGAAGCATTAAGACTAATAAATCCAAAAGGAATTATTTTTGCAGATAATATTTTATATAAAGGCTATGTATTAGGAGATTATAATAAACATAAACAACGTACAGCAGTTAGAAGTTTAAGAGAATACATAAAAGAAGTTAGTCAAAATCCTAATTTGGAAACACAAATTTTAGAGGTAGGAGATGGATTAGCTGTTAGTCGATTAAAATAAAAGGAAAGCTCACCCCAAGAATAAATCTAGGGGTGAGTAAAGGAAAATTTAGAGATTAACCAAAGAGTCACTAATTCGCCGATTGACAAGAATTTTTGGGAAATGGATTCCATCCATATCATCATCAACACTCTCATAGCTAGAAAAGCCTGATATAGTAGTTGTTGAAAAGTCATCGATTTTGAATATATTTTTGTATTCTGTTCTTCGTAGCTCTGCATATTTTGAGTGTGCAGCAGGACCATGTACCGAGTTTTGGTGCATTTGGTAAGTACGAAATTGCAATTCAAACTCTGCACCAGGCAAATATTCTGAAAACATATCTAACCCTAAAATGTAATGCAAAGATTGGTAATTATTATCTTTAGGAAAAGATATATAATCTTTATATTTAAGCAAATTAAAAGGCAGATTTAATACAAATTTTATTCGAAGCTTTGTTAACGGGTCAATATCCTTATGAGATTCCACCCATAAGATAAACTCTTTGTAAAGAGTTCTATTTTCCCGAGTAAAAATGGGAATAACATTTTTGGCAATTGTACAGAGTTTTGTAGATTCTTCAGAGTTGGTAGTGATTACTCTCAGACCAAAACGATCATGGATTCGTGCTAGAGGATCGTCTTTAGCATTAGATAAGATTTTTTCCAGTTCCGTTTCGAGAGCTTTCCTTCTACCAATAATATGAGTGTCAATGCCCAATTGTTTTTCATGATTTAGCCAAATGACAATATAGGCGATGGTATGTGCCATTTCTTCTAACAGATTTGTCAGATTAAAGGTATCTAGCCGAATCATTTTAGAGGTGTAGACACCTTTGACAAAACTATCAAATTGAGGACAATCTTCCTCTGGAATATTAGACAGTTTGGCTAACGAGGACAGAAGATAGTCGAGAATTTCGACAATATCTTTTGCGTTTTGACATGCTTCTACATAGGATTTGTGAATTAAGTTTAAACTTTTCTTTCTCATATTTTTTCCTTTCTTAAGAAAAATTTTTTTTAGATACACTATTATTATACCATAAAAAGGAAGAAAAGTACAATAAGTAAACATAATTCTATAAAAATAATAAAAAAAGAGGTAAAAAAATGAAAAAAATAGAACTATTAGCACCAGCAGGATCTTTTGAAAAAGCAAAAATAGCTTATCTATATGGAGCAGATGCCGTATATTGTGGGACAGCCTCCTTGTCTTTAAGGGCAAGAGCAGACATGAAAGAAAATGATTTAGAAAACACTATTAAATATGCAAAAAAAATAGGAAAAAAAGTATATGTAACCATGAATATTTTTGCATGGGACGAAAAATATAAAGAAATCATCGCCATGGCAAAAAAATTAGAAAAGCTAAAGCCAGATGGTATTATTGCAGCAGATGTAGGAATAATAGAAGTATTAAAAACATATGCACCATCTATACCAATTCATATTAGTACACAAGCCAATATCATAAGTTTACAAGACTGCAATTTTTGGTATAAAAATGGAGCCAAAAGAGTTATTATGGCAAGAGAAATGAATAAAGAGCAACTAAGATACATTATGGAAAACAAGCCAGAAGACTTAGAAGTAGAAATATTTGGACATGGAGCCATCTGTTTTGCCTTTTCTGGAAGATGTTTTTTAAGCGACTTTTTATCTTGTAGAAGTGCCAACTTAGGAGATTGTGTGCAAAGTTGTAGATGGTCTTACAACTTATATGCAGAAGAAAAAAATAACCCAGGAGAATTGATGCCAATAGAAACAGATGAACATGGAACTAGTATTTTTTCTTCAAAAGATTTATGTTTAATAAAAGAACTACCAGAAATCATCGAAATGGGAATTGATAGCTTAAAAATAGAAGGAAGATTAAAAACAGAATATTACATAGCAAGTGTAGTAAATGTATACCGAAATGCAATAGACGACTATCAAAAAGATCCTAAAAGTTATGAGGCTACTAAATATCAAAAAGAATTAGAAAAAGTTAAAACAAGAGGATTAACCACATTTTATTTCAATGATAGAAACAATCAAGCCATTCAAGAATATGAAGGAAGACAATATAATGAAACATATGAATTTGGTGGAAAAATAGTAACATACCAAGAGCAAAAATCGACCATAGAAATTAGAAATAAACTTCAAGTAGGAGATATTCTAGAAATTATTATTCCAAACCAAATAGAGCCATTTGCATTTAAAATAGAGCAACTGTGGGATGACCAAACAGGAGAAGAAATTGGTGCAGTAAGTCCAGGAGTAAAGGGGCAAAAAGTAAAAATGAAATTACCAATATCTTGCCAAAAAGATTGGATCTTAAGAAGAAAAAAATAAATTCGATAAAAGGAGATTCTTTCACATTCAAATGCTACTTCTTAATTTTTTTTCATGAAACATTCGGTTTCCTACATAAAATAAGAAATTCTAAAATCATTTTTTGGCACCCTTTCATTAAAAATGAACTCTTTCCAAAAAATGATTTAAAAATTTCTAAATTTATTTCGGTCACATTCATGTTTCATGAAAAAAATTAAGAAGTAGCATTTGTTGAGAGTCTCTCTTTAAAAATAAAAGAATTTTTAATTTCTATAAAATTATTTAAAAATAGAAGCAACCAAAAATCCTAACAAACAAGATAAGATTCCAATTATCATATCAAACATAGAAGAAAAGTTTGGTAATAAAACGAAAATAGAACCAAACGTAAAACCAATAATACAGTAGAAAGTAGGAGCATAAAAGACATCTAATAAAAACTTAGTTAACTTCATAAAACAAAAACTACCTAAAATAACCCCAATACCTAGTGGAATTAAAACAGGAAGATATACATTAGAAACACAAGATAAATAAATAGGATAAATTCCTAAAAGCATCAAAATAATAGTACTGCTAACACCAGGTACAACAATTCCGTATCGACATTAAAAAACCGCATAAAATTAGATAAGGAACACTAATTGTCTGTAGAGTATCAAGCAACAAAGCATTTTCTAGAAAAATGCAAGAAATGCCAACAAAAAGTGCAAGAAAAAAGAAAATCAAGTAAAAAGGCTTGTATTTTTCTTTACGATGAACTTCTTTCATTAAAGAAGGAATACTTCCTAAAATAAGTCCAATAAAAATAGATTTTGTTTGAATAGGAAATTGATATAGACAATAATTTAATAGATGACCAAATAAAATAATACCAAGTCCAGTACCTATTAAAATAGGAAAAAGAAATTTAAAATTATTTTTGGTATCTTTAAAAAAGTTTAAAACACTATCTAAAAGCTTTTCATAAATTCCAAAGATAACACAAAATACGCCACTACTAATACCAGGAAGGATAGCACCAGCACCAATGGCAATTCCTTTGAAACAATTAGATAAAAATTTCATAATAGACACCTCTTTATTTTAATATATGAAGGAGAGAATGTATCTTATACCTACCAAAAAATAAAACTCAAAAAATTAATTATACTGACCTTTCAGTCTAATCACTTTTTTGTAAAATTATGATATAAATAATCAATAACAGATGAGGAGAAAGCCATGAAAGAAAAAATAAAAAATGACATGAAAATAACAGATTTAAAAGATATGTTAAAAAAATCTGGAAAAAAATATGAAAATGAAATTGCCTATCAAATAAAAAAAGGAGAAGGAAACTACCAAGAAATAACCCATAAAGAAGTAAGAAAAATGATAGATGCCTTAGGAACAGCCTTAATAGACATGGGACTAAAAGACAAAAAAATAGCAGTAATTGGAGAAAACAGACTAGAATGGGAAATTGCCTATTTATCCATTGTATGTGGTACAGGAATTGTTGTACCATTAGACAAATCCTTACCAGAAAACGAGTTAAGAAATTTAATCGAACGTTCAGAAGTAGAAGCAATTTTTTATTCTAAAAAATATGAACCCATGCTAGAAAATGCCAAAAATGAAGGAGTAGGAAAACTAAAGCATCTAATATCCATGGATTTAGAACAACATAAAAAGGGAATTTATGCACAAAAAGAATTAATAGAAAAAGGGAAAGAATTAATAAAACAAGGAAATAAAGAATTTGTAGAAGCTACAATAGATAATCAAAAAATGAGTATTATGTTATTTACATCAGGAACAACGTCTGCCTCTAAAATAGTTGCACTTTCTCATTATAACCTATGCTAATTTAATGGACATTGCCTCTATCTTAGATGTCAATTCAAAAGATGTATTCTTATCTTTTTTGCCTTTACATCATGTATTTGAGTGTACCGTTGGATTTTTGTTTGCCTTATATAAAGGAGCAAAGACCGTATTTTGTGATGGGATGAGACATATTCTAGAAAATATGAGAGAATATCAAGTAACCGTTATGGCATCGGTACCAGCCATTTATGAAAAGATTTTTAAAATTATCCGAAAGCAAGTAGAAAAACAAGGAAAATTAGAAGAAATTTTGCAAAAAGAAGAACAATATAGAAATGAAACCATGGAAAGGAAAAAGCAAGTATTTCAAGAAATACACAACATCTTAGGAGGAAATGTTAGATTATTAATTAGTGGAGCAGCAAGTTTAGAAGAAGGAATTGAAGAAAAATATAGATTATTGGGTATTAACCTAGTACAAGGATATGGATTAACAGAGACATCACCAGTAATTGCCATTGGTACTAAAAAATACTATAAAGTAGGATCCATTGGAAAAACAGTTCCAAGTGTAGAAGCAAAAATAGTAAATAGCAATACAGAAGGAATTGGTGAATTAGTGGTAAAAGGACCAAACATTATGATAGAGTATTTTGGAAACAAAGCAGAAACCAAAAAAGCTATAGTAGATGGATGGTTTTATACAGGTGATTTGGCCAAAATGGATGAAGAGGGCTATATTTTTATTTGTGGAAGAAAAAAGAGTGTAATTGTATTAAAAAATGGAAAAAATATCTTTCCAGAAGAAATGGAAAATTTATTAAATCGAATTGAAGGAATAGAAGAATCATTTGTTTTTGGAAAACAAATGTCAGAAGATAAAAACGACATCAAAATATTTGCCAAATTAGTATATGATCAAGAAATTGTAGAAAATACATACAAGGTAAAAGGAAAAGAAGAAATTTATGAAGCAATTAACCAAAAAATTAAAGAAATCAATAAAACCATGCCACATTATAAATCCATCAAAGGAATTATGCTAACACAAGAACCATTAATAAAAACAACAACCAATAAAATAAAAAGACAACATAACTTAGAGCAAATTAGAAAAGAGGAAGCTATATGCAATTAAAAGGTTTAACAACCAAACATTTAGGGAGAAATATAATTTATTACGATGAAATCGATTCAACCCAAGATGAAGTGTGGAGAAGAATTCAAAAAAAAGAAATCGAAAATGGAACCATCCTTTTTGCAGAAATTCAAAACAAAGCAAGACGGAACCCATGGAAGAAAATGGTACACTCAAGAAAAAGGTAATATAGCTTTTTCCTTTTTTTTAGAAACAAACTGTGAAGTAAAAAAATTAGAAGGAATAACCATTGAAATAGCGCAAATCATCGTAGCAATTTTAAAAAAAGAGTATGCTATTTCACTTTCCATAAAATCTCCTAATGACTTAGTTTACCAAGGTAAAAAAATAGGAGGCATATTAACAGAAACAAAATTGAAGGGAAACATTGCAAAATATATGGTGGTAGGAATTCGGAATCAATACCAATCAGGAAGAATTTAATCAAGAAATTGAAAAAATAGCAACTTCTATCAAAAAGGAATTTGCCATTCAAATTGATAGAGAAATTGTAATAGCAGAATTTTGCAATCTATTTGAAGAAAAAATCTATCTAGCAAACAAGTAACAATAGAAAGGAATGAAAATAAAATGAAAATAGGATTTTTATTTCCAGGTCAAGGTTCACAAAAAATAGGAATGGGAAAAGACTTATATGAAACATATGAACCCATAAAAAAGATGTATGAAAAAGTAGAAAAAATAACTGGAATAGACATTGCCAATATAACATTTAGTCGGAGAAGAAGAAAAACTAAATCAAACAAAAAATACACAACTTGCGATTTTAACCATGAGTTTAGGAATTTTAGAAATGCTAAAACAAAAAGGCATACAAGCCGAAGTTTCAAGTGGACTAAGTTTAGGAGAATATACTGCATTAATACATAGTCAAGCAATAGCATTAGAAGAAGGAATTAAACTAGTACAAAAAAGAGGAGAATACATGCAAGAATTAGTACCTAAAGGAAACTGGTTAATGGCAGCCATTTTAGGAATGACAGAAGAACAAGTACAAGAAGTATGTAGCAAAGTAACCAAAGGATTTGTAGTACCAGCAAATTTTAACACCATTCGGACAAATTGTTATTTCAGGAGAACAAGAAGCAGTAGAGCAAGCACAAGAAATTGCAAAAGAATTAGGTGCCAAAAAGGTAAGTATATTAAAAACAGCAGGACCATTTCATACACAAAAATTAACAAAGGCATCACAAGCATTAAGAAAAGAATTAGAAACCGTAACTATTCATGATTTTAAAATACCTGTTATTAAAAACTTAGATGGAGAAATCTATCGTAAAGAAGAAGACATCAAAGAAATATTAGCCAAACATATTATTAGTCCAGTTAGATTTTCAAAAAGTTTAGAAACCATGTTAGAAATGGGAGTAGATACCTTTATCGAAATAGGACCTGGAAAAACACTAACAGGATTTGTAAAAAGAATAAAAACACAAAAAGAAGTTACCATGCTAAATATTAACAATGTAGAAACATTAGAAAATGTTATTACAAATAGAGAGGAGTTTGTAAAATAGATGAGTAAAGTAGCACTAATTACAGGAGCCACTAGAGGAATTGGAAAAGAAATTGCTCTTACACTTTCAAAACAAGGGTATGCTATTGCCCTAAACTACCGAAAAGAAGGAGAAGAATTAGACCAAATAAAAGAAGAAATACAAAAAAATCAAGTAGAATGTTTTGCCATAAAAGGTGATGTTTCAAAATTTGAGGATTGCGAGCAATTTGTAACACAAACAATAGAAAAGTTTGGAAAAATCGATGTATTAGTAAATAATGCTGGCATCACAAAAGATATGTTATTAATGAGAATGAAAAAAGAAGATTTTGAGCAAGTAATTGATGTAAATCTAATAGGAACCTTTAATGTAACCAAAAATGTGGTTAGTCATATGTTGAAAGCACGCTCAGGACGAATTATCAATATTTCTTCTGTTGTAGGCGTTATGGGGAATGCAGGACAAACAAACTATGCAGCATCTAAAGCAGGGATCATCGGCTTTACCAAAAGTTTAGCAAAAGAGGTCGCTTCTAGGGGAATATTAGTAAATGCAGTAGCACCAGGTTTTATCCAAACAAGTATGACAGAAATTTTAAAAGAAGAAGTAAAAGAAGAAATTGCCAAAAATATTCCACTAAAACGAATGGGAAAACCACAAGATGTAGCAAATGTGGTAAAGTTTTTAGTATCAGAAGATAGTTCTTATATTACAGGTCAAGTAATCGCAATTGATGGTGGAATGCTTATGTAAAATAAAGAATAAAAGAAAGGATAGAAAAATGGAAAAAAGAGTTGTTATTACAGGATTGGGAGCTATTACCCCAATTGGGAAAGATACCGAAGAAAGTTGGAAGAAAATCAAAGAAAAAAAATGTGGAATTGACCAAATATCTTTATTTGATACAACAAAATATAAAACAAGCTTAGCAGCAGAAGTAAAAGATTTTGATCCACTAGATTATTTAGAAACAAAACAAGCCAAAAGATTAGACAGAAGTTCACAATTTGCAATTGTAGCAGCAAGAGAAGCACTAAAAAATAGTGGCATCACAAAAGAAAATACTGACTTTGAAAGAATAGGCGTATTTGTAAGTTCTGGTATTGGAGGACTAAAGACCATACAAGAACAATGTGAAATAAATTATGCAAAAGGAAATAATAGAGTATCACCAATGTTTATTCCGATGACTATTGCCAACATGCCAGCAGGAAATATTGCAATTGACTTAAACGTAAAAGGAGAATCCATTTCCATTGTAACAGCTTGTGCCTCATCTACCC
>CASUIT010000056.1 GCA_949455995.1 uncultured Clostridia bacterium | reverse complement strand
TATTATTAGTAGCTGATATGAAAGAGCTAAAAGCAAATCCACATAAACAAGCAAAAGGAACTGTTATTGAAGCAAGACTAGATAAATCAAAAGGACCAATTGCATCAATGCTTGTACAAAGAGGAACACTAGATGTAGGAGACACCATTGTAGTAGGTTCATCTATTGGTAGAATTAGAGCGATGAAAGATGATAAAGGAAAAAGCGTAAAATCAGCAAAACCTTCTACACCAGTAGAAATCATGGGATTAACAGAAGTACCATCTGCAGGAGATACTTTCTATGAAGTAAAAAATGAAAAGATGGCAAAACATTTAATAGAAAGAAGAAAGCGTCAAGAAAGAGAAAAATCAATAAATAATAATACAAAAATAACATTAGATAACCTATTTAACCAAATGGAAGAAGGAAAATTAAAAGTATTAAATTTAATTGTAAAAGCAGATGTACAAGGATCCGTAGAAGCAGTAAAACAATCATTAGAAAAACTGGAAAACGAAGAAGTAAGAGTAAAAGTAATACATGCTGCGGCAGGAGCTGTTAACCAATCAGATGTTACACTTGCAAAAGTATCAAATGCGATTATCATTGCATTTAATGTAAGACCTGATAATATGGCAAAAGAAATGGCAGAAAAAGACGAAGTAGAAATAAAAAAATATTCCATCATTTATCAAGCAATAGAAGATGTAGAATCAGCAATGAAAGGAATGTTAGCACCAAAATATGAAGAAAAAGTAATTGGAAATGTAGAAGTAAGACAAATCTTTAGAATATCAAATGTAGGAACCATAGCTGGTGGATATGTATTAATGGGGAAAGTAGAAAGAAATGCTGGAGTAAGAGTCATTCGTGAAAATGTAGTAATTCATGATGGAAAACTTGCAACCTTAAAAAGATTTAAAGATGAAGTAAAAGAAGTAGGAAAAGGCTTTGAATGTGGAATGCAAATTGAAAACTACAATGACATAAAAGAAGGAGACATCATTGAAGTCTATATCATGGAAGAAATAAAAAGGAAGTGAGAAGATGCCAGAAAATCAAGCAAGATTAGGGCGTATTGAAGAAGAATACAAAAAAGAGCTTAGCCAAATTATTAGTTATGAACTAAAAAATCCTAATGTAACAGGATTAATTAGTGTAACCAAAGTAAAAGTAACCAATGACTTAAAAATTGCGAAAGTATATGTTAGTATATTAAATTCAAAAAATCGAAAAGAAACAATAGCTGGTTTAAAAAAATCTTCTGGTTTTATTAGAAGTGAACTAGCAAGGAAAGTAAATTTAAGAAACACCCCCCAATTAGTGTTTGAATTAGATGATTCCTTAGAATATGGTGCAAAAATTGATACGATTTTAAAAGAAATTATGCCTAAAAAAGAAGAATAAAAATAAACAGAGAGGAAGAAAAATAATGACATTAGATGAAATATTAAAAGAAATTAAAAATGCACAAACAATAGTTATTTTAACACATGAAGTACCAGATGGAGATGCCATGGGAAGTGCCATAGCTATGAAACTGGCATTAGAAAGTTTAGGAAAAAAATCACATGTCATTATTCCAGAATATCCCAAAATGTTTGACTATTTACCAAACATAACAGAAATAAAAATAGATTCTGAAATTGAAAAATACGATTTAGCAATTTCTGTAGATTGTGCAAACTTTAAAAGAATGGCAAGAAATGAATATTTTGAAAATGCTAAAAAAACAATTGTCATCGATCATCATGGAAGCAATAGCATGTATGGAGATATTAACTATGTCAATCCCGTAGCTCCAGCATGTTGTGAGATATTAGTAGGTATGGCACAATACCTTAATATTGAGATGACAAAAGAAATGGGAACTTGCATCATGACAGGAATGATAACAGACACAGGAGGATTTCGCTACATAGGAGTTACGCAAGATACTTTTGAATATGCAGCAGACCTTATTCGAGTAGGAGTAAATGTACCAGAAATTTATAAAAGAACCATGCGGAACTAAAACAAAAGCTAATTTTGAGTTAAGTAAAAAAGTAATAAATCGAATGGAATTATTAGAAGATGGAAAAATTGCTTTTTCCTATATTAATACACAAGATGAAATAGAAGCAAATGCAAAAACTGGAGATCATGATGGTTTAGTAAACATTGGAAAAGATATAGAAGGTGTTTTAGTATCTGTATTTATTAAGCAAAAAGAAAATGAAAATGCTTATAAAGTATCACTACGTTCAGAAGAGGGGATTAACGTATCAGACATTTGTTTATTATTTGGTGGTGGTGGTCATGCAAGAGCAGCAGGTGCTATCATACAAGGGACTTTAGAAGAAGTAAAAGAAAAATTAATGAAAGAAATAAGAAAATGGATGGAATCATAATTATTAATAAACCAAAAAACTATACATCACATGATATTGTATATCAAGCAAAAAAAATATTACAAGAAAAAGTAGGGCATACTGGAACTTTAGATCCAATGGCAACAGGAGTGTTGCCTTTATTAATAGGAAAAGGAACTCTATGTTCAAAATATTTAATCCATCATGACAAAATTTATGAAGTAGAGTTAACCTTAGGAAAAAGAACAGACACTGCAGATGCACAAGGGAACATTATAGAAGAAAAAGAAGTATCAAGAGACTGTTTTCAAAAAGATAAGATAGAAAAAGTTTTTCAAACTTTTATAGGAAAACAAGAACAAATTCCCCCCATGTATTCTGCAATCAAAGTAAAAGGCAAAAAATTATATGAATATGCAAGAAAAGGTCAAACAGTGGAAGTGCCATCAAGACAAATTGAAATTTATCAATTGCAATTGTTGCAAATTAGGCAAGAAGAATACAAAATAGAATTTAAGGTGCATTGTTCAAAAGGAACCTATGTTAGAAGTTTATGTGAGGACATTTCCAAAAAATTAGGAACCGTTGGTTATATGTCTAAATTAAATAGACTACAAGTTGGAGAATTTTCAATAAAGCAAGCTATTTTAGTGGAACAGTTAGAAAAAGGAATGAATACCTACATAACAATAGAAGAACTATTTTTTTGCAAACAAGAAATAAGATTAGCAAAACATAGATTACAGCCTTTTTTAAATGGAGTAAAACTAAAAGTGCAAGAAACAGATGGAATTTACCGCATTTATGAGGAACAAAAATTTATAGGAATAGGAATCGTAGAAAAAGGGCGTTTGAAAAGAGATATCATATTGTAAGTAAAGTTTAAGAAGTGGCATGTGAGTTGGGGCTAAAAGTTAAAAAATTTTAATCATGCCCCTTTTGGTCAGAGTAATAATAAAAAAATCACTTTCATATACATTAAATAAAGAGGAATGAAGGTGATTTTTTTGTATTATATTCAAGAAACTGACAAGCCAAATGTTATATTCAAATTTTTTAATATAATTCGATTACAAGCAGACAAAATTATTTTGCCAATAAAAGGAGAAAAGATAACAGATAAAAAAGCTGAAAAGTTAGCTAAAAAAACAAAAAAAATATTAAATCAGACCATCGGAAAAAAAATAGTAATTAGTGAGCAAATAGAAAAACAAGAGAACTATGTCAATTTATTATATACCTATGATTTTGAAATAATGGAGGGAAGATGGTTGTTTGAAGTGCTTTCTTGTAAAGCATTAGATTATATAGCTAAAAAGAAAAACTTAAAAAAGCAAGAGATACGGAATAACTATTTTAATCAATGATTTAAGTTCTATTATGCTTTCAAACATAAGGCAGATTGCAAGAGAATATAAAAGAGTAAGTATTATTACAAATCATATTCAAAAATTTAAAAAAATAGAAAAACAAATATTAGAACAAGATGGAATTATGATAACAGTTGGAAATAATAAAAAAAAGGGACTTTCTAAAACACCTATCATTTTAAATGTAGATTTTCCAACCGAAATCATCAACCAGTATCAAATTTATGAAAATGCCATCATAATCAATATGAAAGGAAATGTAAGAATAACGAAAAAAAGGTTTAATGGTATTAGTATCAATAATTATGATATTACTTTTGAAAAAAAAGAATTTGATTATGATAAACATACCAAATATAAGGCTTATAAAATATATGAAGCTCAAGTAAATAGAAAACAGCCTTTATTCAAAATAATAGAACAAATAGAAAAAGATAGAGTACAAATTACAAAATTAATAGGTGCCAATACAGTGATTTAGCCTAGTTGCTCCAAATATTTTAGATGGATAGCATTGGGAAAAATAGTAGGGTAGTTACCGTTCACATTTTTTATGAACAGCTTTTTTTATCGATTCATTTCAGACAATTGTAACAAATAGTAACTTTCAATTCTTAAAATTTTATACAAATACTTTCTTTTTTAAAAAAAATATAATATAATATACCTGTCAAAAAATAAAATTGGCAAGGGGGGAAAAAGATGCCAAATAATAATGAACCAAACAAAGACCATAAAGAAAAAACAAAACCACGAAAAGTACAAAATAATAAGAAAAAAGGAGCAACCACCAAAACAAAAAAGCCACAAGTCAAAAAATCCCAAAAAGGAAAAAAGGAAAAATATTCAAATAAACATCCAAAATTAATGATGGCAATAAAAATAATCATCATACTATTTTTATTATTATGTGTCATAGGAGCAGGAATTGTAGCAGGAATGTTTTTTGGATTATTTGGAGACGAATTTGAAATAACCAAAGACGAATTAAAAATAAAAGCGGCAAATTCCGTTGTAGTAGATTCTAATGGAGGAGTGATTGCAAACCTTAGTGGAGACGAAAAAAGAAAAATCATAACACTAGAAGAAATGGCAGACTATTTGCCAAAAGCTTATGTAGCAATCGAAGACGAAAGATTTTATAAGCACAGTGGTGTAGACTTAAAAAGAACAGCAGGAGCCATCGTACACACCATATTTGGAAAAAGTTCCTATGGAGGAAGTACTATTACCCAGCAATTAGTAAAAAATATTACAAAAGACAACGAAAAGTCAGGAATAGAAGGTATTTTCAGAAAAGTAAAAGAATGGGCAAAAGCATATCAAGTAGAAAGAATGATCTCTAAAGATCAAATCTTAGAACTATACCTAAACATATTATTTGTAGGTTCTAATAACTTACATGGAGTAGAATTAGGAGCACAATACTATTTTAATAAAAGTGCCAAAGACTTAGATTTAGCAGAATGTGCCTTTATGGCAGGAATTAATAGTTCACCAAATGCCTATGATCCCTTTGACGAAAATAAAAATAATGCAGAAAAAATAAAAAAGAAAACAAAAACAGTATTAACGAAAATGAAAGAACTAGGTTATATCCAAAATCAAGAAGAATATGATGTAGCAGTAGCAAAAGCAGAAGAAGGATTACCATTTCAAAAAGGACAAACACAAACGGCATCAGGATATTCTTATCACACCGATGCTGTAATAGAACAAGTAATAGAACAAGTAATGGAAGAAAAAGACATTGCAAGAACACTTGCTCAAAACTATGTTTATAGTAGTGGTCTGACCATTTATTCAACAGTAGATGCAACCATTCAAACAAGAGTAGAAGAAGAAACCCAAAAAGACAAATACATAAAAGCTGGTAGAGAAAAAAATAAAGATGGAACCATGAAAAATGACCATACACAAGCAGCAATGGTTGTAATAGACCATAAAACAGGAAATGTATTAGCAGTATCTGGAGGATTGGGAGCCAAAACAGGGCAAAACTTAAATAGAGCAACACAAACCACAAGACAACCAGGTTCTTCTATCAAACCAATTGCCGACATAGCGCCAGCACTGCAAGAAAAAGTAATTACACCAGCAACAGTATATGATGATGTTTTAACAGACTTTAATGGTTATCACCCAAAAAATGATGGAAGTGTTTATAGAGGGTTAATCAATATAAGAGACATTATTGCCTACTCACAAAATGTACCAGAAATCAAAATCATGAAAGAGCTGACACCAGGAAAATCAATCGATTATTTAAGAAATTTTGGTATCAGCAGTCTATATAAAAATGGAGAACATCCCAAAAAAAATGATGAAGGATTAGCACTTGCCATTGGAGGTATTTCAGACGGAATTAGTCCATTAGAAATGGCAGCAGCTTATAGTGCTATTGCAAACAATGGAGAGTACATTGAACCAACCTTTTATACAAAAGTAGTAGATTCTAATGGAAATACAGTATTATCATCTAGCCAAGAAAGAAGAAGAGTTATCTCAGAACAAAATGCCTATCTTGTAAAATCTATTTTGCAAGAACCAGTAACAAAAGGAACCGCAACGTATTGTGCCATATCTGGAATGAGTGTAGCAGCCAAAACAGGAACAACTGATAAAAGTACAGATAGATGGCTTTGTGGATTTACACCATATTATGCAGCAGCATGTTGGTTTGGTTATGATCATCAAGAAGAAGTAGCAGGATTTAGTACCAATCCAGCAGGACAAATTTGGGATGCTATCATGACAGACATCCATAAAGGACTTACTAATGCCACGTTTACCAAACCAAGTGGTTTAGTAGAACAGACCGTATGTAGAACAACAGGATGTATTGCAACAACAGGATGTAATAACATATACAAAGAGATATTCACACAAGACAACCTACCAGCAAAATGTGAGGGACATGGAGCACAAGCAATATGTTCTGAATCTGGAAAAATAGCAACACCATATTGTTCACAATATGTACCAACAACAATGAGTAATTATGGAGGAGTAGTACCAAAAGAAAAATTGCAATTATGGAAGCCAATGAATGGATCAAGTGCATTAGGAAAAGGAAAAGTAGGAGAAACATGTCCAATTCATACACAGCCAAAAGAAACAGAACAACCAAATACTAATACTACCAATACGACCACTACAGCACCAACTACCAACACAACAAGTAAAAATACTACCACAAATACCGCCAATACTACTACAAATACCACCAATACTACCACAAATACCACCAATACTACCACAAATACCACCAATACTACTAATACAACCAATACAGTTTCTAATACAACACCATAGTAAAATGTCCCCAAATACTCCATACTTTTTGTAAATGGGGACAAAACTAAAAAGAAAGGGGTAAAAATAGTGGATATCTATTTATATAATACATTAACAAAGAAAAAGGAAAAATTTCATCCAATTGACAAAAAAGAGGTAAAAATTTATTCTTGTGGACCAACAGTATATAAAGATGCTACCATAGGGAATATGAGAACAAATATCTTTCAAGATGTGCTAAAAAAAGTATTAAAATATAATGGATATGAAATAAAACATGTTATGAATATAACAGATGTAGGACATTTGGTATCAGATGGAGATGTTGGAGAAGATAAAATGTTAAAAACAGCCAAAAAAGAGAAAAAGACGCCAATGGAAATTGCTAAAATTTATACAGAGTTATTTTTTCAAGATCTAGAATCATTAAATATAGAAACACCAGAAATTGTATGTAAGGCAACAGAGCATATTAAAGAAATGTTAGAATATGTAGAATCATTATTAGAAAATGGGTATGCTTATGAGACTTCAACAGCTATTTATTTTGATATAGCAAAACTAGATGATTATCCTATTTTATCAAATCTTAATTTAGAAGAGCAAAAAGCAGGAGCTAGAGTAGAAATAGATCCAGAAAAGAAAAACCCCTATGATTTTGCCATATGGATAAAAGCACCAAAAAATCATTTAATGAAATGGGATAGTCCATTTGGTCCGAGTTATCCAGGATGGCACATTGAATGTTCTGCAATGGGACAAAAATATTTAGGAGAGCAATTTGATATTCATACAGGAGGAATAGACCTAATTCCAACCCACCATGAAAATGAAATTGCACAAAGTAAAGGAAGATGTGGAAAAGTACCTGCTAATTATTGGATGCATGGAGAATACTTATTAATAGATGGTGGAAAAATGTCAAAAAGTTTAGGAAATGTATATTTAGTAAAAGACATCTTAGAAAAAGGATACGATCCATTAACTTATCGATTATTTAGTTATACTAGTCACTACAAAAACAAATTAAATTTCACTTGGGAAGCAATCGAGGCAGCTTCTAAATCATTAGAAAGATTAAAAAATGGTTATCAAATACATTTAGAGGGAAAAGAAAAAATAAAAGAAGAGACGATTAAAGAATTAGAAAAAAAATTTCATCAAGCAATAAATGATGACCTAAATATGCCACTTGCAATGGGAATAGTTTGGGAAGTAGTAAAACAAGAAAAGAAATCTTACCAATTTGCCAAACTATTAGAAAAGTTTGACACTGTTTTAGGATTAAAAATACAAAATCCTGTACAAAATAGGCAAGAAGAGATTCCATTAGAAATAATAGAATTAATTAAACAAAGAGAAAAAGCAAGACAAGATAAGAATTGGGAAAAATCAGATGAATTAAGAGAGCAAATTCAAAGTAAAGGATATGAAATAAAAGACACCAAAGAAGGAACCCAAGTAAAAATTAATATAGCTAAAAAAGTATAAAAAGTAGAGAGAGGTGGAAAAAAATGGCAATATTATTACCAGGAGGAGCAGGATTTATAGGAAGTCATACAGCGGTAGAATTATTAGAAGAAGGAAAAGACATAGTAATCATAGACAACTTTTCTAATAGTAGCCCTAAAGTATTAGAAGCCATTCAAAAAATAACAGGAAAAAAGATTACATTTTATGAAATAGACTATCAAAATAAAAAAGAATTAGAAAAGGTATTTAAAGAAAACAAAATAGAAGCGGTTATGAATTTTGCAGGATTTAAAGCAGTGGGAGAATCCATACAAAAACCCATAGAATATTATACCAATAATATCTCAGGAGCCTTAACATTATTAGATGTGATGAAAAAATATGACTGCAAAAAATTTATATTTAGCTCTTCTGCAACCGTATATGGAACACCACAAAAAATGCCAATAACAGAAGACTGTAAAACAGGAGGAACTACCAATCCATATGGAACTACCAAATTATTTATAGAACAAATTTTAAAAGATATCTATACCTCAGATCCTACTTGGGATATTTGTATATTAAGATACTTCAATCCTGTAGGTTCGCATAAAAGTGGATTAATTGGAGAAGAACCACAAGGAATTCCTAATAATTTAATGCCATATATCGTTCGAGTGGCAAATGGACAATTAAAAGAATTATCTGTATTTGGAAATGACTATAATACGCCAGATGGAACAGGAGTAAGAGACTATATACATGTAGTAGATTTAGCCAAAGGACACATAAAAGCTTTAGAAAAGATAGATAAAGAAAAAAAAGGTCTTTATATTTATAATTTAGGAACAGGAACAGGATATAGTGTATTAGATATGGTAAAAGCATTTGAAAAAGCAACCAATAAAAAAGTGCCTTACAAAATAGTACCAAGAAGAGCAGGAGATATTGCAACTTGTTATGCAGAACCCAAAAAAGCAAAACAAGAATTAGGTTGGAAAGCAACCAAAACATTAGAGGATATGTGTAAAGACTCTTGGAATTATATTGTAAATAAAACATTATAAAAAATGCAAGGAGAAAAAAATGATAGATTTTAAGCAAGAAATAGCAAGAATGATAGAAAAAGTAGTAAATATAGACAAAAAAGAACTACAAACCTATCTAGAAGTTCCAAAAGATGAAAAAAATGGGGACTATGCCTTTCCCTGTTTTCGTCTTGCTAAAGAGCTAAAAAAAGCACCACAGCAAATAGCAAACGAAATAAAAGAAAAAATAATAATAGAAGAGAAAATAATAAAAAAAGTAGAAGTATTAGGAGGGTATCTGAATTTTTATATCAATAGAGAGTTATTAACCAAGGAAGTTTTAACACAAATTACAAAACAAGAGGA
>CASUIT010000055.1 GCA_949455995.1 uncultured Clostridia bacterium | reverse complement strand
CTTTATTGCTTAATCCAACTTGAGATAATACCATTGGTACTTGTCTTCTTATATGTTTTGGTGTTGCTTTTACTACATACATTGCAAATGCAACATTTTCATATACTGTTTTATCTGGTAATAGCCTAAAGTCTTGAAATACTATTCCCATACTTCTTCTTAAATATGGTACTCTACTTGGTTTTAAAAAAGTGGTGTCTTTGCTATTAATAATAATATTTCCTGTTGTTGGTTCTTCTTCTTTTAATATTAGTTTGATTAATGTTGATTTCCCACTTCCTGAAGAGCCTACTAAAAAAGCAAATTCTCCTTTGTCTATGATAAAGTTTGCTCCTTTGACAGCTTTTGTTCCTGTATCATATGTTTTTGTTACGTTCCTAAATTCTATCATTTTAGTTTCTCCTATCTTTGCAATGTGTTTTTGTTTCCTATTCTTTTTTATCATATCAATAAAGTATTATTTTTGCAATACTTTTTTGTTAAAAATTTGATAGAAAATGTTGGTTGGTTAGATTTTTTGTTTATTAGGTTACTGTCTTGTCAACCTAATTCCAAAATTCTACAAATATCCTAAAATATTACTTTAAATTCTTAGCAGTCCTTACAAATATAAAAAAAATAAATAATGCCAGCAAAAAAATTGTAAATATTGATTTTAATGAATTTCATTACATTATAAAAAGATAACTCTTAAAATTGGAATAAAAATTCTCGGTTGCCTTACAAATACTAAAAAATTCTAAAATTATTTTATGGCACCCTTTTATTAGAAATGAACTATTTCCATAAAATAATTTAAGAATTTTTAACTATTTTTCAGTGACATTCGAATTTTTATTCCAATTTTAAGAGTTATCTTTTCCGATACAAGAAAATACATAAAATCAATATTTACAATTCTTTTGCCTTAGGTTAACAGTCTTTGCTGACTAGTAATAAATCTTACAAAAATTTTGTAAAAAATTATCAAAAGCACTTGAATTTCTTTTTCATTTAGTATAAGATAAGAAACAAAGAATGAGATTACTTAGGAGGAAAACTATGCCAAGGAAAACAAAAGACCAAAAAAAACCAGAAAATGAAAATAAACTAGAAAAAGCAGTAAAAAAACTAACTAGCTCAAAAAAAAGTTCCAAAACAGCAACCACTAGTAATGCCAAAAAAGAAAGCACTACATCCAAAAAAGCCACCTCTTCTAGTAAAAAAAGTACAAATTCACCCAAAACAAAAACGACTACTTCCACTACAAACCAAAAGAAAAAATCCGTTTCTAAAAAAATACCTACTAAAAAAACAGTAATGAAAAAAATAAATACCAAAAAAGTAGAAATTGTAGAATATTATGATTTACCCTATCGATACAATCAAACCATTGTAAAAATTTTAGCCCAAACTCCTACAAACTTATTTATCTATTGGGATATTTCAGACAAAGATAGAAAAAACTTTCAAAAACAATATGGAGAAAACTTTTTTGAAACAACAAAACCAATACTTATCATTTACAATGATACCTTAGGTTATCATTTTGAAGTAGAAATTAATGACTTTGCCAACAGTTGGTATTTACATGTAGCAGACAGTAAATGTGATTATCGAATCGAACTTGGCAGGCGTCCTATTCAAAAAAATGAGAAACTAGATACTGACTATATCTATATTACTACTTCAAATAAAATCGAATCTCCCAATGACAGAATTTTATTTGATAAAAATCAAAAAATGATTTACTTTAAAAATGTAAAAACAGGAAAACAAACACAAAAAAGCATTACCTCTATTTCCTTTATTCGAAATATGGGAAAAATATATAATATTTATGACTTATACCAAGCAATTTATCAAGATGAAAAAATAGAAGAAATATATGATCTATCAAACCCTTCTTCTAGCAATCCATCCTCTGGCAAATTCTAAAAAACAAAGGAGAATTATAAAATGCAAGAAAAAAAAGGATATGTAAGTTTTGTTCTTCATGCTCACCTTCCCTTTATCCATCATCCAGAAAGCGACGATTATTTAGAAGAATCTTGGCTATATGAAGCTATTTCAGAAACTTATATCCCTCTATTAACCAATTTCCAAAAACTAGTAGATGAAGGAGTTAACTTTAGAATCACTATGTCTATGACCCCCCCTCTTCTTTCTATGTTAGACAATAAACTCTTACAAAAAAAATATATCAAATATTTACAACAACTAATTGAATTATCCAAAAAAGAAGTTAAAAGAACGGCTAGTGACGAAAGATTAAACAAACTTTCTCATTATTATTTAGACAGATATACAAATGATCTACACTTATTTAAAGATATTTACCATTGTAACTTAATTGAAGCTTTTAAACATTTTCAAGATATTGGCGTATTAGAAATCATTACATGTGGTGCTACACATGGTTATTTTCCTATTTTATATGTAAATGAAAAAACAGTAAAAGCTCAAATTGCTGTTGGCGTTCAAACATATGAAAGATATTTTGGAAGAAAACCACGTGGCATCTGGCTTCCAGAATGTGGATATGTTCCAGAAGCAGACAAATATTTAAAAGAATTTGGTATCAATTATATTATTACTGAGTCACATGGTATTTTATATGCCGATCCTACTCCTATCTATGGAACTTTTGCTCCTATTGTCTCTCCAGAAGGTGTTATTGCTTTTGGACGTGATATTGAATCTTCTAGACAAGTTTGGAGTTCTATTAATGGTTATCCAGGAGACTACAACTATAGAGAATTTTATCGTGATATTGGCTATGAAGCTGATTACGATTATATAAAACCTTACATTGCCCATAATGGTGTTCGTGTTCACACAGGAATTAAATATTACAGAATTACAGGCGACACAGACTTCAAAGATTACTATAACCCACAATGGGCATGTGATTCAGCTGAAAAACAAGCTGGTCATTTCTTAGATAGTAGAACCACACAAATTAATCACCTTTCTCAATACATGGAAACACCACCCATTATACTTTGTCCTTATGATGCTGAACTTTATGGACATTGGTGGTATGAAGGTCCTTATTGGCTATATATTTTATTTAAAAAAATTTATTATGATGATTGCAATTTTGAACTAATTACACCATCAGAATATATCGATCGATATCCCAATATACAAATTGCTTCTCCTTGTCGCTCTAGTTGGGGAGCTAATGGATATAGTGAGGTATGGCTAAATCCAACTAATGATTATGCTCACAGACATTTACATGTAGCAGGTGATAGAATGTGTGAATTGGCTTGGGCTTACAAAGAAGCAACTGGTTTACAAAAAGATGCTCTAAATCAATGTGCCAGAGAATTATTACTAGCTCAAAGTAGTGACTGGCTATTTATTATAACAAATGGAACCATGGTAGATTATGCCAAAAAAAGAATTAAAGAACATATCGGAAGATTTACTAAATTATATTATCAAATAAAAGATAATAAAATTGACGAAACTTTTTTAAAAGATATTTCTAAAAAAGATTGTGTATTTCCAGACATTGATTATCGAATTTATCTTTAATAAATCAATATATCGCAAAAATGAATGTTTTCTTTGCGATATTTTTTGTTGTTTTATTTGTCTTTGTCAACAAATTTCTCAATTGGCATACTATAATGTATAAGTTTTAAAATTTAGTAGATACTAATTTTATGAGAAAGGAGAATTTTATGAAATCACTATGTATTAAAACAAACAATTCAGATCTACTAAATTATCTACTAAATGAATTAAAAAATATCGAGCTAAAAAATATCTATTTTTCTGAAAATGAATTTAAGATTTATAAAAATGTTATTATTCACTATTGTGGTGAAGATGATGCTCTTTTCTTATCAAAAATCTCTTCTATTTTGTGTCTTCTTGTTATTGATGAATTAGAAGATACTTTATTAAAGAGGTTAATCTTACAAAATTATTTTTATTTTAGTGCTACAGAAAGAGAGCAAATTTTATCTAGTTGCTTTGATAGAATGGTAGAAGATTTTTCTCATCTTTTTGACAAAAAATTTAACATTTTATATGATATTTTCTATAATTTTTTATCTTCTCATACCTCGCTTGTATTGAGTGGATTTGTTAATTTTAGATTAAAACCTTACTTATCTTTGTTAGATGAAATTGTAAATTCTGCTGTTAATTATTTTGTTATTGAAAAAGAATATTTAGAATTCATTTCACTACTAAAATTATATATTAACTCACAATCTTATGGTTGCCAAATGGTTCATCTTATCTTTTCTTCTAATGATTCTATGTTACTAGATGAAAATAAAAATTTAATTGAGGTCAATAATGATATTTTTAAAGCTAAAATTCTAAGCGATATTACTTTTTCTTTAAATGACTATATATTAAATTCGCTTCTTACTTTACTACCAAAAAAGATCTATATTCATTTAATAGATGGGTATGTAGACGAATTTATTGATACTTTACAATTAGTATTTGAAAACAGAGTTCATTTATGTACCGATTGCAATATTTGCGAATTATATAAAAATTCTAGCAATTTTTTAAATCGAAAAAAAATTCCACAAACAGAGCATTCTTAAAATTTTCTGTTTGTGGAATTTTAGTTATTAATTAAGTGCATCCATTGCTTCATTAAATCCTGGCAACAAAATACTTATAAAGTCATTTTCTTGTGTTGATTCCCATTTTCCATCCTTTTTTTGTAGCATAATAGTTTGATTTGATGTTACCATTGGTATTTCACTATTATTTAATTCTTCTATTAAATAATTAGACATTTGTTCTTCTGTTATATTTTGTTCACTAAATGCTGCTTTTATTGCTTTTTGCATATAATTACTCATAATTGTTTTAAAATCTTTGTTGGTTATTTCTAATTCTAGTGTTGCTGTTTCTTTTTCTTGTGTTACTTTTTGAACTTTCCACTCTAATTTGTCAAACATTAACTTTTGAGCTTCTTTACTAAAATTTTCTTCATCTAATGAATTAGATAATATTTCTTGATTGTAGTTTCCTGCTTTTAAATCATTTAACATGGTTTCTAATGCTTTTGTTGGTGAATCTGTTGCTAATATTTTGCTTGTAATAACTGCAACCAATATGACAACAATCATTATTACAATACTTATCAATATTCCTTTTATATTCTTTTTATTTTCTTGCTCTTTTGTTTCTTTTTTATCTTCTTTCATAAAAATCACCCTCTTATTATTTTATAGTTTGATTATATCTTAATAAATTTCTTTTTGCAACATTTTTAGACATTTTTTATAACAAAAATAATATGAAAAAACTTTTAACATATTTCTGAAAATTCGAATGCAACTGGAAAATAGTTAAAATTTATTAACTATATAAGTTTTTTATCTCTTCATCTTGTCTCAATCTCCAAGATAAGAAATGATATGCCTGTTTGTCTTGCTTTATAGCAATTTGTGCTATTTGTTTATCATCTCTTAATGCATCACTTGCATATTTAATAATCGATCCTTTATTTTGAATTGCTACTTGTACTACCTCTTTATCCTCTCTTAGTTCTTTAGCTACATAATATAGAGCTTGTCCATAATTTTTACAACTCTCTATGGCAATTTCTTTATCTGCTCTTAATGTTTCAGAGGCATAACAAATTGTCCAAGGTGCTGTTTTTAAGCCCATCATTATGATTTCTTTATTATCTTTTAATCGTTTGCTTACAAATTCTAAAACTTCTCCATCTTGTTTTAATGCTTCTTTTACTACTTCCTCATCATCTTTTAAATGATCAGATACTACTTCTAAAAATTTTGCGTTTTCTTTAACAGCTTGTAAGACAAATTCTTTGTCCTCTTTATGCTTTATTACTTCTTCTATTTTCATTTGTTTCACCTCTTAGTTTGGCAATACATGCTTTTATTTTTATGCCTTGTTCTGAAAACATTTTTTCATGCTCTGTTTCAATATTTCTTTCAAAAATCGGATGGCAATGCAAATTATTTGTACTTTTTACTATTTCGAAGTTACTTTCTTCTAAATAGATTAGAGTAGATGCAAATAATTCGTCATCATCTGTTTTAAAATAAATTTCTCCTTCTTTTTTTAAAAATTGTTTATATTTTTCTAGTTGAATGGAATGGGTTAGTCTTTTTTTTCTATGTTTTCCCCTTGGCCATGGATTACAAAAGTTAATATAAATTCTTTGTATTTCATCTTGTTTATTCATGATTAATGCTATTCTTTCAATGTCAAATCTGGTAATTAAAATATTTTTGGGTTCTATCTTGACTTCTTGATAAGCCTTTTCAATGTTTCTTTTGGCAAGTCCTAACATAGCATCTACTAAATCTATGGCTATATAGTTGATATTTGGATTTTCTACTGCTAATTTTGCCATGAATTGTCCTTTTCCACATCCTAGTTCTAAATGCAATGGTTGCATTTTTTTTTCAAATTGTTCTTTCCATTTTCCTCTACATTTTTCTGGCTCTTCTATATAAATTTTACTTGCTTCTAATTCTGGTCTTGCCCATTTTTTATATCTTATTCGCATATCTTCCTCCATTTTGTTTTTCGTTTTTTATTATACTGTAATTGAAAAATTTTTTCAAGGATACCTAACACAAAATGTGAAATATAAACTAAGATATTTGCTTTATTCTTCTATTTGTAGTAAAATAGCCCTATTAAAATAATTCTAGGAGTTTTTATGAAATTAAAATATGAAATTAAAGAAAGTGATACCCAAAAAAGTATTCATACTATTTTAAAAAATGAATTGCAAATTTCTAGTAGACTTTTAACTAAATTAATCAAACATCAAAAAATCACTATAAATCAAACAATTTGTAATACTAAAAATATTGCTAAGACAAACGATTTATTAGAAATAAATTTTGACTTTTTAGAAGATAATTCTAATATTACTCCCACTCAAATGAATTTGGATATTATTTATGAAGATGAGTGGATGCTTATTGTTAACAAACCAGCTGGCATCTCTATTCATCCTTCTTGTTTACATTATACAAATTCTTTATCAAATGGCATTAAATTTTATTTTGATTCCATTGGATTATGTAAAAAAATTCGTCCTGTTAATCGTTTAGATTTGGATACTTCTGGTTTAGTTCTTTTTGCCAAATGTGCTTATATCCAAGAATCTCTTATTAGACAAATGCACTATCAAATTTTCCAAAAAGAATATCTAGGTATTACACAAGGATTTCTCGAACAAAAATCGGGTTCTATCCATTTACCTATTGCTCGAAAAAGTGGCAGTATCATTGAAAGATGTATCGATAAAAAACATGGTCAACTTGCCATTACCCATTACAAAGTTATCAAAGAATTTCACCATTCTAGTTTTATGCAATATAGACTAGAAACAGGACGAACTCATCAAATTCGTGTTCATATGGCAGCCATGGGGCATCCTTTGCTTGGTGATAGTTTGTATGGAAAAAAATCTGACTTAATTGCTAGACAAGCTTTACACAGTTATAAGCTTACATTTGTTCATCCTATTTCTAAAAATTTACTAACTTTAAAAAGTCCTTTACCTAAAGATATGGAGCTTTTGTTATTGTCTCATTAAATGATTTATACACTAAAGTCATAATGCTTAAATTTTAGATATTCTAAATCAAAATTTAAGCATTCTAACTATTCTATTATCTTTTTAACAGTATTTATTATTTCACTTTTGTCAATTACTCCAACAAATGTCTTTTTTATTTCTCCCTTTTTAAAAATCACTATTGTTGGAATCGTACTAATTCCATATTTAATTGCTAAATCATTATTTTCATCTACATTTATTTTTCCTACCTTTATGTTATCTACTTCTTGTTCTATTTCATCTATAATAGGTGACATCCTCTGACAGGGTCCACACCAATCTGCATAGAAGTCTACTAGAACTACTTGTTCTGACTTTAAAATTTCTTGCGTAAAATTTTGGTCAGTTATTTTTAATACACTCAAAAGAACTCTCCTCCTTTTTCTTTTTATTTTAACCCCTTTTTTATTTTTTTATGTATCCTTCTAATTCTAATAAAAAACTTTTTTTATCTATTCCTAAAGCATATCCTACTAATTTTCCATTGCTACCAATTACTCTATGACAGGGAATCATAATAGGAATTGGATTTTTATGGTTTGCCATTCCTACTGCTCTTGCTGCTTTTGGCTTTCCTATTTCTTTTGCAATTTGTTGATAACTTCTAACTTCTCCATATGGAATGTTTTTTAAGTTTGTCCATACTTTTTTCATAAATTCAGTACCTTTAGGATTTAAAGGTACTGTAAACGCTTTTCTTTTTCCTTCTAAATACTCTTCTATTTGCTTTTTGCTCTCTTTTAATAATGGTGTATTTTTTTTTATGATATTTTCTTGTACTTTTTCATTTATTTTTATTTCGATTATTTGCTCCTTTTCTTCTATTAGGTAAATCGTTCCTATTTTTGTGTTTATTTCTTCTATGTATTTCATTGTACTACTCCTATCTTCTTTAGTAGTATATCATTTTTTTTGTTTTTTAACAACTAATAATAATGATATCTATTACTATTTGCCATGCTTCCATAAATTCCTGTTGTTGATATCGTAATAAATTTGATCGAATAAATGTCACAATATACTAAACTATCATTTTCAAAAGAACGCAATAATATATAACTTGCTCCTACGTCTTCTAATATACCAATTCGATCTACTAAATTATTAGTCCCTATTAAAAATTCCACTCTCATTAACTTTCCAATTTGCTCTCTTAAAAATGCTGGTGTATAAATTGGATTTGTTAAAATTTCTGGTGAATTTTGATTAACCTCCACTTGTCTATTTTCTCTTTTGTTTATCGTTTCTTCTGAATTTGCCATAATTTCCTCCTTTTTATGTTTGCAAATATTTAGCAGTTGGACGATAAAAACAATGTTCTCCTAATCTGGTATGAAATGTTCCAGAACCATTACTTGGAAATACGGATCCACAAGATGGTCGAAACGGATTTAAGTACCACAAGCAATCTCCTATTTCGTTTAATCGATTTCCTGCTAAAGCCCAATCAGCAATATAATAATGAACTTCGGTTGGGATCATATTGTAGATATTTTGTGGGTTGTATTGATTTCGTATGGTTTCTCTTGCACAGTCATATTGCCCTTCTTGAAAAATAATATTTCGAATATTTCCACCTTGTGAAACCCTAGCATACTCACCCTCTGCGGTATTTACTCGATTCATGGTAACCGATGCAACTGCTTTCATTCCATTATCTCCTTCCCCACCTGCCTCACATTGTACAATTCTCGCTAATAATTCTCTATCCGAATATGCCATAAAAATCACTTCCCTGTTTTTATTATATGTGTTATAATTGATTTGGGTGATTTTATTGAATTTATTATTTGAAAATACAACAAAATATACAAAAGCCGTTTATGATGAATTTCTTGCTTTTCACCATAAAAAATATCATTTATTTTATGTTGCCTACACAGTTACCATCGTAGCTTTTATTTTATTTGTTTTAATTTTACAAGTTAAATACCATCATTTTACTCTTGCCATTTTATTATGTAGTGTGTTAACTTCTTTTATTCTTTGGCGATTTTTTCATCCTATTTGCATTATTTCAAAAGAATATAAAAGTGATAATATTCAAAAAGAAAAAGATTATACTTTTAAATTCTACTCTACTTATTTTACAGTTGAACATAAAAACGAAAAAAATATAATTACATATTATAAATTATATCATGTCTTTGAAACTCCTGGTTTTTTCTATTTATATCTAACAAAAAATCATGCTTTTTTGTTAGATAAGCATAATTTTTATCCTTTTCCTATTACTGAATTTTCTAAATTTATTAAGAAAAAATATCATTGGTGGAATAAATTAAGAATGTGGTAAAGATACTTTAGAAAATTTCTACATTATTTTTGCCACATTCTATTAAAATATTACTTATTTACTTCTAATTCTGATTCAATTTTTAGAAGTCTATTATATTTGGATACTCTATCAATTCTACATGGA
>CASUIT010000054.1 GCA_949455995.1 uncultured Clostridia bacterium | reverse complement strand
TCAAAGACAGGTTCTGTCATTAAAGATATTATTAATGTAGCCACAAGAAGGAACCCAAGCGTTCAAATTAGACTATTACCTGTTGCAGTACAAGGAGAAGGAGCAGCAAAAAAAATAGCAGAAGGGATCAACTATATGAATCAAAACAAATTGGCAGATGTTTTAATCTTAGCAAGAGGAGGAGGATCACTAGAGGACTTATGGCCATTTAATGAAGAAATCGTAGCACACAGTATCTACCATTCAGAAATTCCTATTATATCTGCTGTAGGACATGAAACTGATTTTTCCATTTCCGATTTTGTAGCAGATTTAAGAGCACCAACCCCATCTGCAGCAGCAGAGCTAGCAGTACCAAATATATTAGAAGTAAAACAAAAAATTAGAATGTACCAAAATCGATTAAAAATGTCACTAATAAAAAAAGTAGAAGTAATGAAACTTCAATATGAAAAAATAATGTCTAGTTTTGTATTTAAAGAGCCAATGCGAAAAATACAAGAAGAATATATTACAATAGACAATCAAATAAAGCAATTAGAAAAATATATGCAAGAAAAACTAAAAAAAGAAGAAACAAGATATCAAAAATTAATAGCACAATTAGATGCATACAGTCCATTAAAGACATTAGCAAGAGGTTATACCATTACACAAAAAGAAGGAAAAGTAGTAAAAACAAAAACACAATTAAAAAGTGGCGATAAAATAGAATTAAAATTTATAGATGGCGTGATACAAGCTGAAGTAAAATGAGACACAAGGGGACAGGTCTTTTTGTGTCTCAAATTGGAAAAGAGGTAGAAAAGTGAAGAAAAATTTTGAAGAGCAAATGGAACAGTTAGAAAAAATTGTAGAGGAATTAGAAAAAGGAGAATTAAGTTTACAAGATTCTGTTACCAAATTTGAAGAAGGAATTAAAATTTCCAAAGATTGTAATAAAACATTAGAAGAGGCAGAAAAGAAAATAACAATTTTAGTAAATCAAGATGGACAGATGAAAGAAGAGAATTTCGATACAGAAGAATAAAGGAGAGAAACAAAAAATGAATGATTTTATTGCATTTTTGCAAAATAAATATATTTATACACCATTTTTATTATGGTTTGGAATACAATTATTTAAATTAATTTACGATTTAATAACAACTAAAAAGTTTAATTTTAAAAGAATTATGGGAGCAGGAGGTATGCCAAGTTCTCATTCAGCAGTAGTAGCAGGTTTGGCAACATTAGTTGGAAAATATGAAGGGGTAGGATCACCAATATTTGCAGTGGCTTTAATTATGGCATTTGTTGTTATGTATGATGCATGTGGTGTAAGAAGAGCAGCAGGAAAACAAGCAGCGCTATTAAATAAATTGATTGAAACACCAGGATTAACTGGTGTACAAGTATCTGAAAAATTAGTTGAAGTGTTAGGACATACACCAGTCCAAGTATTTGTAGGAGCCTTAATAGGAATGGGAGTAGGTTTAGTTGTCTAAGTCAAAAATGATACAAGATGAAGAAAAATAAGTAAATAAGGAGGAATTAAAATGACAGATATAGAAATTGCAAAAAACACAAAATTGGAAAAAATAGTTGACATAGCAAAAAAAATAGAAATAGAGGAAGAAGATATAGAACAATATGGAAAATACAAAGCCAAAATATCTGAAAAAGTCTACGAAAGCAGAAAACAAAATAAAAATGGAAAACTAATTTTAGTAACAGCCATTAATCCCACACCCTTAGGAGAAGGAAAAACGACTATATCTATTGCAGTAGCAGATGGATTAAGAAAGATAGGAGAAAAATCTATTTTAGCATTAAGAGAACCTTCTTTAGGTCCTGTATTTGGCATAAAAGGAGGAGCAACAGGAGGAGGAAGAGTACAAGTAGCACCAATGGAAGACATCAACTTACACTTTACAGGAGACATTCATGCCATAACAGCAGCCAATAACTTATTAGCAAGTTTAATAGATAACCATATTTATTTTGGAAACGAATTAGAATTTGAAAAAATAGTATGGAAAAGATGTGTAGATTTAAATGATAGACAATTAAGACAAATACAAACAGGACTTTCTAGAGAAAAGAAAATAGTTCCAAGACAAGATAAATTTGATATTACAGTAGCATCTGAAGTAATGGCAATTATATGTCTTGCAAACGATATTAATGACCTAAAAGAAAAATTAGGAAATATCTTAATTGGCTATAATAAACAAGGCGCACCTATTTATGCCAAACAATTAAATGCACAAGGAGCCATGACAGTATTATTAAAAGACGCGATAAAACCAAATTTAGTACAAACCTTAGAACATACACCAGCAATTATCCATGGAGGACCATTTGCTAACATTGCACATGGTTGCAACAGTATTATGGCAACAAAATTGGCTTTAAAATTAGGAGATTATGTCATAACAGAAGCCGGATTTGGTGCTGATTTAGGAGCAGAAAAATTTTTAGACATCAAATGTAGAAAAGCTGGAATCAAGCCAGATGCGGTAGTATTAGTAGCCACGATAAAAGCTATTAAATACCATGGAGGACTAGAAAAAGAAAAAATACAAGAAGAAAACATAGAAGGAATTGAAAGAGGAATTGACAACTTATATCGTCATATTGATAACCTAAAAAATAAATTTGGTTTAAATGTTATAGTAGCCTTAAATAGATATGTACAAGACTCAAACAAAGAAATTGAATATTTAAAAGAAAAATTAGAGCAAAAAGGTGTAGAACTAAGCTTAGTAGAAGGATGGGCAAAAGGAGGCGATGGAGCAAAAGACATTGCAAAAAAATTAGTAAACTTAACAAAACAAGAAGAAGACTTTCACTATATGTATCAACTAGAAGATACCATTCAAACCAAAATAGACAAAATTGCAACTAAAATTTATGGAGCAAAAAATGTAGAGTATTCAGAAGAAGCCCTACAAGAAATAAAAAAAATAGAAGAACTAGGATATGGAAACTTACCTGTTTGTATAGCTAAAACCCAATATTCTTTTTCAGATGATGCTAAAAATTTAGAATGTAGAGGGGATTATAATATTACCATTCGAGACATCCAGTTAAAAACAGGAGCAGGATTTGTAGTAGCATTAGCTGGAAAAATTATGACAATGCCAGGACTTCCTAAAGTACCATCCGCAGAAAGTATTGATATAGACGAAAAAGGAGAAATTGTAGGAATTTTCTAGTATGGAGCATCTGCTTTGTAATTTTTTTGCAGGTGAACAAAGGTGGGCATGCAAATAATCTAAAAGGTTAAAGAATTTCAATCATGCCCATTTTGTTTAACCAAGCATTACCTTAGTTTACAAAAAAGAGTCGAAAACAATTGATAAAAAATAAGAATTATGTTAGAATGAAAAAACAAAAGAAAATAAGGAGAAAATAATGCAAAAGATAATAAAACAAATTGTAAAAAAATATTCGAATTTCATTCTAATCATTGCAATATTTATAATTATTAATATGTATGTAATAACATTACCAGCTAAGATAATAGGAAATATAGTAGACTTAATGGTAGATATGAATGCAAATCAACAAGAAATTATCATGTATATTTTTTATTTATTAGGTGTAGCCATTGCCTATCTTTTAACCAGATTACCTTGGAGAGCTTTAGCAACTTATACATCAAGATGTTTTGAAAGAGAATTAAAAAATAAAATATTTTCCCAATTTATAAAATTAAAAATGACAGATTTACAAAATATAAAAAATGGCGAATTGATGTCTTATTTTACAAAAGATGTTACAGAAGTTAGAGCATTCTTTTTTCGTAGCATATCTTATGGAATACGTGTAGTGGCAATTTTCATAATTAACATTTATATTATGATTTCAAATGTTAATTTAAAATTAACATTAATTACTTTATGTCCTATAATCATAACAACATTTGTTGTTATTAAATTAAAAGCATATGTAGAAAAAAGCTTTAAAAAGTCGCAAAAGTATTTCACAGAACTTTCTGAATACGTACAAGAAAGTACAGACAGCATTCGAACTATTAAAGCTTATTTTGGAGAATATCATCAACTAAAAGAATTTATGCACAAAAATAATTTATTAAAAAAGAGTAATAATACAGTAGATATTCATTCAACACTTTTATCAACAAGCATTAATTTAGGATTTGGAATTTGTTATGCAGTTACTTTATTATTTGGTTCAAAGTTAGTATTAAGTGGAGAAATAAGTATAGGAGATTTTACTGCTTTTAATGGTTATATAGGATTATTTTATGGACCAGTCTCTTGGTTACCAAGTTTGATATCTAGATATAAAAGAGCACAAATTTCATACCAAAGAGTAGACACTCTTTTTCAATTAGAAAGAGAAAAAATAAATTTAAAAAACATAGAACAAGAAAGTGTATCAGGAGACATCGAAATTAAAAATTTAACTTATAATTATCCTGCCAACATAGAAGTAGCTCTAAAAAATATCAATATAACCATACCAAAAGGGAAAACATTAGGTATAATTGGAACAATAGGAAGTGGAAAAACCACTTTAATGAATTTGCTAATGAAATTATATACAATTCAAAATGGACACATAACAATAGGAGGAAAAGACATCAATGAAATTCCAACAGAAGTAATCAGAAACAGTATTTGTTATATTACACAAGAACGTTTTTTATTTTCCACCACCATCAAAGAAAATATTACTTTATTTAAAGAAAATTATGAAGAAAAAGACATTATGGATAGCACTAAAAATTCAATGTTAAAAGACGAAATACAAGAAATGAAAAACGGAATGAATACCATGATAGGAGAAAGAGGAATTGACCTATCAGGAGGGCAAAAGCAACGAGTAATACTTTCTAGAGCATTCTTACAAAAAAGTAATATTGTTATTTTAGATGATGCTTTTTGTGCATTAGACAATAAAACACAAGAAGGAGTATTAGAAAACGTAAGACAATTAACCCAAAACAAAACTTGTATTATCATTTCAAATCGAATTTCAGATATAAAAGAAGCAGATGAAATTATCGTATTAGAAGAAGGAGAAATAATACAAAGAGGCGTTCATGAAAATTTAATCACCATACCTCGGATTATATCGTAAATTTTATGAACAGCAATCTTCAAAAGAAGAAATAAGCAAGTAGAGGGAAAAATATGAAAAACAAAACCTTAAAAAGAACCTATGATTTAGCAAAACCACATAAAAAAACAATATTAATTGTATCTTTATTATCTCTTTTAATAGCAGGAATAGAAATAGTAAGACCCTATTTAATGGAAATAGTAATCGATCAATATTTAACAAAAGGATTAATAAAACAAGGAGCCTTTACAATTACTACCATAGGTATCCTATATTTATTATTAGTTATCCTTAGTAATGTAATTGATTTTATTGCAACAACAACTACTAATATGATGGGAGAAGAAATCATTTATTCATTTCGTAACAGATTATTTCGTTATTCACAAAATGCAAACATCCCTTTTCATGATAAAACTTCAGCAGGAAAATTATTTGTAAGAATAACAAATGACATTGAAGATATTTCAACCTTATTCAAAGAGATAATTGCCACCTTTTTAAAAGATGTTCTTATGATAATTGCAATTATGGGAGTTATGATTTATATTAGTATTCATATGAGTATGCTAGCTTTTATTGTAATACCATTTATTATATTATTTTCCTATACCTTAACAAGTATATTAAATAAAATATATGATAAAGCAAAGGTAATAAGAACTAATTTAAATACTTTTTTGGCAGAATCTATTTATGGTGCAAAAATCATTAAAATTTTCAATATACAAAATGAAAAACAAAAAGAATTAGAAGACTATACCAAAACATATCGTGATACTAGAGGAAAAGAAGGCATTATTCAAGCTTTATTACCAGGACTTATGACCATTTTAGAAAATGGAGCAATTGCTTTTGTTATTTGGGCATGTATCCATCACTGGTTTGGTATAGACTTAGAAGTAGGGTTTATATATGTTTTTACAACCTATATTAATAAGTTATTTGAGCCAATTACTCGAACAGTTGAAAATATTGAGGTAGTACAAGAAGCCTTTGTATCCATTAATAAAGTATATGATATTTTAGATGAAAAACAATACATAGAGGACTTTTCAAGTGGTAAAAAATTAGAAAAAATACAAGGAAAAATAGAATTTAAGCATGTTTGGTTTTCCTATGACAATAAAACTTGGATTTTACAAGATGTGAGTTTTACTATTGAACCAGGGCAAAGTGTTGCATTTGTAGGAAAAACAGGTTCGGGAAAAACGACAATAACGAATCTAATAAATCGTTTCTATGAAATTCAAAAAGGAGAAATTTTAATAGATGGAATAAATATAAAAGAAATAAACTTACGAACCTTAAGAAGTCATATAGGAAGTATTTTACAAGATCCATTTATATTTGCTAAAAGTATAAAAGATAACATAAGACTAAACCAAAATTTAGAAGATGAAGCTGTCAGACAAGCCATCCATTTAGCCTCAGCAGATGAATTTATCAATAGTTTGCCAGATAATATGGAGGAAGTAGCAAAAGAAAGAGGAAATTCTTATTCAGCAGGACAAAAACAATTAATAGCATTTGCTAGAGTATTTGCACACAATTCAGACATTTTTATTTTGGATGAAGCAACTGCAAATATTGATACATATACAGAAAGTTTAATTCAAAAATCAATTGAAAGAATTTCTGCTAACAAAACATCCATTTTTATTGCACATCGTTTGTCAACGATTATAAATGTAGATAAAATTATTGTACTATATAATGGGAAAATTATAGAACAAGGAAATCATAACGAATTAGTAAAAACACAAGGCTACTATTCAAAATTATATAATTCTTATTATGAAAGTTTAGGATAATGATTTTTTCATCTGCAAGATAGACATATTATTTTTTAGATTAAGTGTGTCTTTGAAAAATAATATCTTGTACCTACAAAAAAATGAAAATTAAAGAAAAGGTAGTATTGAAAAAATTTTTTTTTGGTATATAATAAACACAGACAAACCAATACAAGAAAAAATAAGGAGAAATAATTATGGCAACTATTATGAATGGAAAAGAATTAGCAAAAAAAATAAGAGAAAATTTAAAAAAAGACTGTGAGGAATTAAAAAAACAAGGGATTCATCCAAAATTAGCTGTTATCATGGTAGGAAATAATGCAGCATCTAAAGTATATGTAAAAAGTAAAAGTAAAGCATGTGATGAAATAGGAATTGAATATGAAGAATATTTTTTAGAAGAAACAATTTGTCAAGAAGAGTTAAATCAATTAATAAAAAGCTTGAATAACAAAAGAGAAGTAAATGGTATTTTATTACAAAGTCCATTGCCAAAACATTTAGACATAAACAGAGCTTTTAAAACTATTTCGTATCGAAAAGATGTAGATGGTTTTACACCATCTAGTGTAGGAAAATTAGTTATGGGGGGAGACACTTTTATTTCTTGTACACCTTATGGAGTTATGAAAATGTTTGAAGAATACCATATTGATTTAACAGGAAAAGAGGTAGTCATTATTGGAAGAAGTAATATTGTAGGAAAGCCACTAGCACAATGTTGTCTAGCAAATAATGCAACTGTTACAATATGTCATTCTAGAACAAAAGACTTAAAAGAACATACCAAAAGAGCAGATATTGTAATAGCAGCTATTGGAAAAGCAAAATTTGTAACAAAAGATATGCTAAAAGAAGGAGTTGTTATAATTGATGTAGGAATTAATCGAAATGAAGAAGGAAAAATTGTAGGAGATGTTGATTTTGAAAATGTAGAAAAAATAGCAAGTTATATCACTCCAGTTCCAGGAGGAGTAGGACCAATGACAATAGCTATGTTGATGAATAATGTAATAAAAGCAGCAAAAGAGCAAAATAAGGAAGATTCAATATTTTAATAACAAGGGGCATTTTATTTAAAATGCTCTATTTTTATTGCATAGGAAAAATCAATTATGGATTTAGAACAAAAAGAAGTGCAGAACAAGCAGTATAAAAGCATTGTAAAATTGGCACACGAACAAAGAAAATATTAAAAATAGGAGGTAATTTAATGAAAAATTTAGAAGAAAAGAGATTTTGGATTTGGTTATCTTTAATACCAAATTTAGCTTATGACAAGAAAAAAAGACTTTTGAAAAAATACAAAGAGCCAGAAAAAATTTATAATTTAAAAGAACAAGAATTATTGAAAATAGAGGGAATAGAAAAAGACACTGTAACCAAAATTCTAAATGAACATACAAAAAACAAAGTAAAATTCCACATAGAATATATGATAAAAAATAAAATAGATATTATTTTAATGAAAGATAGAGAATATCCTCAAATTTTAAAACAAATTTACGATCCACCAATTAGCTTATATTGTAAAGGAAATAAAAAAATATTGAATGAACAAGCAATAGGAATTGTAGGATGTAGACGAGCTACAGAATATGGAAAAAAAGTAGCGAAGTATTTTGCATATCATTTAGCAAAACAAGAAATTAATATTGTAAGTGGGTTAGCCAAGGGAATAGACAGTTATGCACATATAGGAGCTATTTGTGCACAAATGGAAGGAAATAAAGGAAAAACAATTGCCATTCTAGGGAATGGTTTAGATAGTATCTATCCAAAAGAAAATCAAAGACTAGCAGAACAAATAATAAAAGAGGGAGGAGCAATTTTATCAGAATATCCATTAGGGACAAAGCCAGATAAAATGAATTTTCCAGCAAGAAATCGAATTATTAGTGGAATAACGAAAGGAGTTCTTGTTGTAGAAGCAAAAGAAAAAAGTGGAAGTTTAATTACAGTAGATTTTGCCCTAGAACAAGGCAGGGAGGTATTTGTTGTACCAGGAAATATTAATTCTGTTAATTCTGTTGGAACCAATAAATTAATTCAACAAGGAGGAAGGCTAGTGATGAATTATTCAGATTTTTTCTTCTTTCTTTAAAAATTTTATCAAAAACAAGATTACTTATTTTTTATATACATATTATTTAACCATTGTCGTTATTGCCTTATTTGTAGATGTAATTGTTGCAATAAGAAAATTGAATATATAGAAAAACACACATACATCAGAAACAACTATTGCTAAAGTAATGAAAAGATTACAAAAGCAGAAATTTTTAGTAAAAATTCAAAAAGGTCTGAAAAAACAAAAATATAATTCTAACTCTTAAATACAGTTACCACAAGCAATTGCTAAATCTGTAACATACTTGTTTTGAAAAGAAAATGAGGAAAAGCAGAGTGTGGTATCATCTCCATTCTTAAAAAGAAAGCAAGGTGATGCATATATTAGAAGAAGCATTATTACAATTATTGATTTTATCACTAGTTGCCAATATAGCTCTCGCTATCATCTCTTTTAGTTTAATTATAGCATTAGTTATAATTACATATAAAGAGAATCACTTCTCTGCTAGCCATTAGAGAAGCGATTCTTTAATCCTATTTTTTATGGTACCACACTTTGTGGCTGCTTATTTTCTATATTTATTATACTGAAAATATAATAAATATAGAAAATAATTTGCGAAAATTTTTGTAAAATTTATATATATTAATATAAGAAAAGAGCAATCTTTTTTCATACTTCACTACACTTTAGTATAGTGTTTTTATTTTAGATTTTGGAGTTTTTAAGAAAGAAAAAGAATTTGATATTGAATGGAAATATAAAAATAAAATCAAAAGTTTAGAAAAGGAGAATAATCATTTGCACAAAATTATAGATAAATTCTATGAAACTGTTGATAAATTTATAGTTTGAATTTGTCATAAATTTGGTATGGGAGAATCTAAAGAATTAGTTAGAAAATTTGAAGAAGAAACTCATATTTTTATTGATCCTGAGAAACAACTATATATTGAAAAAAAGAAAAAGATATTGAAATAGAAATATAGTTCAAAATAATAAAATCTCATCCCACAGTGGTTTCTGTGGGATGAGTGAGATTACTGCTAGTAAAATTTTACTGTAAGCTTTGAGCAAAGGTCATTTTCTAAAACTCCCATTGGATGAGAGAGTATAGAAAAAGTTGTGTAAATAAATCCTTCCGTGATAAAATAAAAAATA
>CASUIT010000053.1 GCA_949455995.1 uncultured Clostridia bacterium | reverse complement strand
GAAATAGCTATACATTTACAAACCTAAATCCAGGAACACAATATACCATAAAAGTAGTTGTACAAGATAAAGTAGGAAATCCAGCAGAACAAACCATAACTCCAAAAACAACAGAAGCAACGGTGGCAGATTACAAAGGACGGAGATATATTTGGTACAACAACAACCATAAAGGATTTAGGAGGAAACAATATTAGAGTGCCAGGAGGGTTTAAAATAGCATCTGATTCAGCAAATAATGAAAGAGATGGCATAGTAATAGAAGACAGTAAAGGAAATCAATTTGTATGGATACCAGTAAAATCAGAAAACAATTATACAAAATGGGATGCATGTGTTTTCTTTGTGAATGGTGGTACTATTCAAGAGACAAATGATAGTACAAAATATTTACCATCTGGAATTACAAATGAGAGGGAGGCTGTTTTGAAAAATAAAGGTTTTTACATTGGAAGGTATGAACTTTCTGACAGGAAACTTTGTGAAAGCCGGTAAAACCGCTTTAGCTGTTCAACATCCAGAGGCATGTAACATTGCTAAGACAGTAGTCAATACGAATTATGCTAAAACTTCGATTATTTCTGGTACACAGTGGGATGTTGTTATGCGTTTTGTCAATGGTAAGTCAGATGGGACGGGTAGTCCGTTTTATGCGATGACTTGGAAGAGTGTTCGTCATGTGTATTACAGTAAAACTGGATCAGTGGCAAGTGATAGAGTTTGTAATATTTTTGATTTAGAAGGTGGTGGAAGAGAGTGGACTTCAGAAGAAGTTACTGGTGGTTTTGTATTTCGTGGAGGAGATGCCAATAATTCTATAGGAAACTTACCTGCTCGGATCAAGAGTTAAATCTGGAACGAATGTTGGATTGGTAATTAGAGTAGTTTTATATGTTTTGTAGTACAATAAAATTATTAATTCTAAGAAATGTTTTTTGTAACATACAAAAAGCATTTCTTTTGTTATATCAAAAAACATATTCTACCAAAAAATGGCAAAGCAATTTTATTTTTTACACTTTGTATGTTGAAACCTACAAAACCAAATAAATTTGAGTATTGTTCCAATCGCACTCGTATAGGCTCGTTTGAATACTTATGCAGTGAACTAAAATAAGATAGGTAACCTTTTTTGGCAAAAAGATGAAACTCAAATAAAAAAACTATTGAAAAATAGGAAAAAATTAGATATAATATACGAGGTAAAAGAGGATTGTTACAAAAAAGTAACAAAAAACCAAAAGGACCAAAATAAAAATGCTTAGAAAAGGAAGGGAGAGGATAGGAATGCAATTAGACAGTATCAAACACGTAATAGCAGCCGAGCAAGAAGCAGAAAGTATTAAGAAAAAAGCAGTTACTGAAGCAGAAATGATAAAAAAGCAAGCAGAGCAAATCACAGCCAAAAACTATCAAATAATGCTAGAAGAACTGGAAAAAGAAAAACAAAAGATAGCAGACCAAACCATTCTTGAAAACAAAGAGCAAATAGAACAAATACAAAAAAAAGCAAACCAAGAATGTGAAACCATTTCAAAAAAAGCAGAACAAAAACTACAAGAAGCATTTGAAAGCATTTGGAAGAAGGTGGTGTTAAACAATGGCAATTGCTAAAATGAACAAAGTTTGGATCATAGGAATGCATGGAAAAGAAAAAGAAACCATCCGTCAAATCATGAAAGAAGGAACCATTGAATTAAAAGACACAACCTATCTTGCAGAGGCAGAAGAATGGAAAGACACCCTTACCAAACAAGAATGTAGTGAAGAAATTGCAACAAATACAAAAAAATTAACACAAATTGAACAAGCCATCAAAAGCATTAAAACCATACACCAGATAAAACATTCTTTATTTGCACCCAAAAAAGAATACCAAGAAATAACAAAAGAGCAAGCAAAAGAAAGCATGGAAAAAGTTCTAGAAATTAACAAATCTGTAGAAGAAATTGAAAAATTGAAAAACAAAGTAAAAGTATTACAAGAAAAAAACAAAGAAATTCTTCCATGGAAAGAGTTAAAACTAGACATACAAGATATCCCACAAGAAAAAATAAAAGTGCAATTTGGAATATTACCAGGAAAAACAAACATCAATGCTGTAGAAAAAAGATGGCAAGAAGAAAAAATAAAAGCATCTATCGTAATTGCAAGAAAAGATAAAGACAAAATATATGTTGCCATCGTAACCTATCAAGAAGAACAAGTAACCATCAAAAGAGAACTAAATAGCTTAAAATTTATTTCCATAGCAATAGAAGAAGGAATACAACCAAGTAAAATAATAGAGCAAACACAACAAGAAATTAAAAACTCTGAACATAAAATAGAAGAAATAACAAAAAACATACCAAGAGAAGAAGTAGAAGAACTAGAAAATTTATACGACTATTACGTTATTCAAAAAGAAATAGCAATAGCACAAAAAAATATTGTACAAACAAAACATACCTTTTATTTAGAAGGATGGATACCAGAAGGGAAAAAACTACCACCAAAAGAAGGCTATGTTGTACAAACAGCAAAACCAGAAGAAGATGAGCCATATCCAGTATTAGTGGAAAATAGTAGCCTAGTAACACCTTTCCAAAGTATTACCAATATGTATAGTTGTCCTAATCAAAAAGAATTAGATCCTAACCCAATTATGTCAGCTTTCTTTATTTTCTTTTTTGGAATGATGCTTAGTGATGCAGGCTATGGATTAATATTAACCATTGCATGTGCTGCTATTTTAAAAATAAAAAAATATAAGAAAGGGGAAGGAAGTCTCGTTAAAATTTTAACCTTTTCAGGAATATCTACCATTATTTGGGGACTTTTATTTGGAAGTTTTTTTGGAGACTTAGTACCACTAACACCAGTAATCAATCCATTAACAGATGTTATGGCATTAATGGGATTATCCCTATTATTAGGTGTCGTACACATTTATGCTGGTATGATGATGAAGGCAATTACATTAATAAAAGAAAAGAAAATATTAGATGCCATTTTTGATGTATTTCTTTGGTATATCTTTTTAACAGGTATTTTCTTAAGTATTATACCAGTAGTAGCAGGAGATATTGGCATTTTTGCAGAAGTTGGAAAATATCTTGCAATAGGAGGAGCCATTGCACTAGTACTAACACAAGGTAGAAAAGAAAAAAATATCTTTAAAAAGTTATTTAAAGGAGTATCTAGCTTATATGATTTAACAAGTTATTTTGCAGATGTCTTGTCTTACTCAAGATTAATGGCATTATGCCTTTCAACAGGAGTTATTGCACAAGTTGTAAACTTATTAGGAGGAATTGCAGGACCAATTCCAGCAATCTTTATTGGACTAATTGGACATACCATCAATTTAGCCAATAGTGCATTAGGTTCTTATGTTCATACTAGTAGATTACAATATGTAGAATTTTTCGGAAAATTTTATGAAGGTGGAGGAAAAAGATTTACCCCACTAACAAATAATTTAAAATATACAAGAATTTAAAATGGAGGTTTTATTATGGAATTTTTAACAGGACTATCAGATGGTCAATTTTTAGCAATATTAGGAGCATCCATTGCAATATTATTTGCAGGAATGGGATCTGCCAAAGGAACATCATTAGTAGGACAAGCAGCAGCAGGAGTTGTAGCAGAGGATTCTAGTAAATTTGGTAAATTACTAGTATTACAATTATTACCAGGAACACAAGGTTTATATGGATTTATTGTTGCCTTTCTTATTTTATCCAAAGCAGGATTATTGGGAGCAGAAGCTATCCCAACAGCAGCACAAGGATTTCAATTATTAGCATCTGGTCTTGCCATTGGTATTGTAGGATATGTTTCAGGAGTTTATCAAGGAAAAGCAGCAGCAGCAGGTGTTGGAGTCGTAGCTAAAAAACCAGAAGAATTAGGAAAAGCAATTACCATTGCAGCAATTGTTGAAACTTATGCTCTATTAGGACTATTAGTTTCTTTCTTAGCGTACAATGGAGTACAAATTGGGTAGAAATCTAAAAAAGGAGGAAGAAAAAGTGGAAGAGCAAAACTTATTGGAGGCTATTTTAAATGAGGCAAAACAAGAAGCACAAAGAATCATAGAAGAAGCCAAATACGAATCTGGAAAAATAGTAGAACAAAATAAACAAAAAATAGAAAACGAAAAACAAAAAGAAATCCAAAAATATCAAGAAGAAATAGCAAACCAAAAAGAAAATGAAATTGGAAATTGCAAACTAAATGCTAGAAATCAAGTATTAGCGCAAAAACAAAAATGGATTCAAAAAGTAAAAAGAGACATTCAAAATAAAATAGAACAAACCAATGGAAAAGAATATGTAACATTAATACAAAATATATTAGAAAATGCAAAACCACAAGAAAAAGGTGTTATTTTACTTCCTGTAAAAGAAAGAGAAGCAATTTCAAATTTAGCAAAACAAAAAGGATTAGAAGTCAAGAGTGTAGAAAATTTTGAAGCAGGATTTATATTACAATATGGAAAAGTAGAACATAATTATGTATTAGACACATTATTAGCATTACAAGAAGAGACCATTGATGAAATGATAGTAAAAATTTTGTTTTAAAAATAAAGGAATGTGATGAATATGGAACAATTATATCCTTATGCAGTTGGAAGAATTCGAGCAATTGAAAACAATTTGTTAACCAATCAAGAATTAAACCAAATGGCAGAAGAAAAATCAATAGAAAAAATATATGCCACGTTACAAGAACATGGATATGCCATAGAAGAAATGGAAAATAAACAAAATTTTGGAACCATGTTAGAAAAAGAAACCCAAAAACTCTATCAATTTATGCAAGAACTTGCACAAAATGAAACTTTCCTTGACTTATTTTTATGTAAAAATGACTATCATAATGTAAAAACGATTTTAAAAGGAATTGGGATAAACAAACCATATGAAAAATATTTAAGTAATGGTGGAAGAATTCCAAAAGAAGATTTGATAGAAATATTGGAAAACAAACGTTATGAAGCATTAACACCTAACTTAGAAAAAGCAGTAAAAGAAGCAATCTTTCAAGTGGAAAAAACCAAACAAGTACAGAAAATGGACATCTTATTAGACAAAGCAAACTTTGAAGAAATGAAACAAATTGCAAACGACAGTCAAAATGAATTTTTAATACAATATGTTACTATGCTTTGTGACCTAACGAATATTAGAATGTTTCTTCGTGTAATAGAACAAGGATATCAAGAAGAATTATTTGAGGAAGCTTTTTTAGAAGTAGGAAGTATCAGTCAAAAATTATTTAAACAAGCATTTGCATCAGATGAGCCACTCACTATTTTAGAGCAAACAAACTATACAGATTTAATAAAAAAGATTGAATTGCAAAGACAAGCACTTGGAAAATTGTGTGATAATGCTATGATGGAATATGTACGGAGTAGCCAAATATAAAGCATTAACCATAGAGCCATTAGTAGCCTATGTATATGCAAAAGAAACAGAAATAAAAAATATTCGTATTTTATTAACTGGCAAAATCAATCAAATTGAGCCAAAAAATATAAAAGAAAGGCTAAGGGATTCCTATGTATAAAATTGGAGTAATCGGTGACGAAGATAGTATTTTAGGATTTTCTTCTATTGGAATGGACACATTTAGCATAGCACAAGAAAGAGAAGAAATAAAAAAGACAATAGAAGAACTAGTAGAAAAAGAATATGCCATTATTTATTTAACAGAAAAAATGAGCCTTTTGGTAGAAGATTATCTTTTAAAATATCGCCAAAAACAAATCCCAGCAATTATTACCATACCAAGTAGTAGTCGGAAGACTACATTTAGGCAGTAATAAAGTAAGGGAATGTGCCAAAAAAGCAATTGGAATAGATATATTGAATAATAAAGAAGGTGAAGAAATTTGAAAAAAGGTACAATCATAAAAGTATCAGGTCCACTAATTATTGCAGAAGGCATGGAAGAAGCAAACATGTTTGATGTGGTAAAAGTATCCCAAAATAACCTAATTGGAGAAATTATTCAAATGGAAGGAGACAAAGCTTATATCCAAGTTTATGAAGAAACTTCAGGACTAGGAGTAGGAGAAGAAGTAGTATCAACTGGAATGCCACTTTCTGTTGAATTAGGACCACGGAATGCTTGCAACTATTTATGATGGAATACAAAGACCATTAGAAAAGTTATATACCTTATCAGGAAAAAACATTGAAAGAGGAATTGAAGTAACTGCCTTAGACCATCAAAAGAAATGGAAATTTAATCCTATGGTAAAAAAAGGACAAGAAGTAGAACAAGGAGATATCTTAGGATATGTACAAGAAACGCCAGCAGTTACTTGCAAAGTTATGGTACCTTATGGAATAAAGGGAACCATAAAAGAAATCAATCAAGGAGAATATACCATAGAAGAAACCATTGCCATTATTGTAGATTCTAAAAATAAAGAACACAAAGTATCTATGTTACAAAAATGGCCAGTAAGAAAAGCAAGACCATACCATAAAAAATTAAATCCAGACACCATGTTAGTAACAGGGCAAAGAGTAGTAGACACATTTTTTCCTATTACAAAAGGAGGAACATGTGCCATACCAGGAGCATTTGGAAGTGGAAAAACCGTATTACAACATCAACTTGCCAAATGGTCAGATGCAGACATTATTATCTATGTAGGATGTGGAGAACGTGGAAATGAAATGACAGAAGTATTGTCAGAATTTCCAAGCTTAACAGACCCAAGAACAGGAGATTCTTTAATGAATCGTACTGTATTAATTGCTAATACCTCAGACATGCCAGTAGCAGCACGTGAAGCATCTATTTATACAGGAATTACCATTGCCGAATATTATCGTGACATGGGATATAATGTTGCCTTAATGGCAGATTCCACATCAAGGTGGGCAGAAGCCTTACGAGAAATGAGTGGACGTTTAGAAGAAATGCCAGGAGAAGAAGGATACCCTGCTTATTTAGGTTCTAGAATCGCAGAATTTTATGAAAGAGCAGGAAAAGTAGATTGTCTAGGAAAAGAAGAAAGAATAGGTACACTAACAGCAATAGGAGCTGTTTCACCAGCTGGTGGAGATATTTCTGAACCAGTTAGTCAAGGATCTTTACGTATTGTAAAAGTATTTTGGGGATTAGATGCGGCTCTTGCTGCTAAAAGACATTTCCCATCTGTAAACTGGCTAACAAGTTATTCCCTATACCAAGAAAAAATAGATAAATGGACAGGGGAAAAATTAGGAAAAGAATTTAGTCAAATGAGAAAAGAAGCAATGAAAATTTTACAAGAAGAAGCAAGCTTACAAGAAATTGTACAATTAGTAGGGTTAGATGCCGTTTCTGCACAAGATAGATTAACACTAGAAATAGCAAGAATTATTCGTGAAGATTTTCTAGGACAAAACTCATTTGATGAAGTAGACACCTATACCTCTTTAGAAAAACAAAAACGTATGATAACTGTTATTTTAACAGCTTATCATAAATTACAAGAAGCAATTGAAAAAGGAATGGATTTAGAAGAAACCATAAGTTTGCCATTTATTGCAAGAATTGGGAAAGCCAAATTAATTCCAGAACAAGAAGTAACCAAAGAATTTAATGAAATAGAAAACCAAATGCAAGAGCAAATTGCAAATCTAGAAGAGAAAGGAGCGAAAACTGTATGATAAAAGAATATCGTTCCATAAAAGAATCTGCAGGTCCTTTGATGTTAATTGAAAACGTAGAAGGAGTTACCTATGATGAATTAGGAGAAATTGAACTACAAACAGGAGAAAAAAGATTATGCAAAGTATTAGAAGTAAATAAAGATGCAGCACTTGTGCAGCTATTTGAAAGTGCCACAGGAACCAATTTACAAGAATCAAAAGTTCGTTTCTTAGGAAAAGGATTAGAATTTGGTGTTTCAGAAGATATTGTAGGAAGAGTATTTGATGGAATGGGAAGACCTATTGATGAGGGACCAAAAATCATACCTGACCAAAAAATTAATATTAATGGAAAACCAATAAATCCAGCAGCAAGGGTATTTCCATCTGAATTTATACAAACTGGAATTTCCTCTATTGATGGTTTAAACACATTAGTAATTGGACAAAAGCTACCAATTTTTTCTGCTTCTGGATTACCTCATGCAGAACTTGCATTGCAAATTGCAAGACAAGCAAAAGTTCCAAAACAAGACACTAAATTTGCGGTTGTATTTGCAGCAATTGGAATACCATTTGAAGATGCACAATTTTTCGTTGAGAACTTAAAAGAAACAGGAGCCATTAGTCGAAGTGTCTTATTTATGAACCTTGCAAATGATCCAGCAGTAGAACGTATTTCAACACCTCGTATTGCTCTAACAGCAGCAGAATATTTGGCTTATGAACAAGGAATGCAAGTATTAGTTATTATGACAGACATGACAAACTATGCAGAAGCACTAAGAGAAATATCAGCAGCAAGAAAAGAAATACTAGGAAGACGTGCCTATCCAGGATATTTATATACCGATTTAGCAACCATATATGAACGTGCTGGAAAAATAAAAGGAAAAGAAGGTTCTGTAACCATGTTACCAATCCTAACCATGCCAGAAGATGACAAAACACACCCTGTACCAGATTTAACAGGATATATTACAGAAGGGCAAATTGTATTATCCAGAGAATTATATGGTAAAAGCATAGAGCCACCAATAGATGTATTAGGATCTCTTTCTCGTTTGAAAAACGAAGGAATCGGAAAAGGCAAAACAAGAGAAGACCATAAAGATGTGTTAAATCAGTTATTTGTGGCATATTCAAGAGGAAAAGAAGCAAAAGAATTGATGGCAATTTTAGGAGAGGGAGCATTATCCAAAATAGATTTAATTTATGCAAAATTTGCAGATGAATTTGAAAAAGAGTTTATTTCGCAAGGATTTTATACTAATAGAACGATTGCACAAACATTAGATGTGGGTTGGAAGTTACTTAAAATGCTACCAAGAACAGAATTGAAACGTATACACGATGAGTATATTGACAAATATTTACCACAAGATTAGGAGGTATTATATGGCAGTATTAAATGTAAATTTAACTCGTATTGAAGGGTTAAATATGAAAAAATCCTTGAAAACAGCAAGAAGAGGACATAAACTTTTAAAAGATAAATTAGATGAATTAGTAAAAAAATTCTTAGATTTGGTAAAAGAAAATGAACAATTAAGAGAAAAAACAGAGCAAAAATTAGAACAAGCCTACCAAAGTTTTGTAATGGCAAAAGCAGTAATAAGTGAAGAATATATGGGAGAAGCTTTGATGGTACCAAAACAAAAAATAGCAGTAGAAATGGGACAAAAAAATATCATGAGTGTCAAAATACCAGAGTATCAAATTCAAAAAGAAGAAATAGGAGAACAAGCAAAAGAAAGTTTTTCTTATGGATTAGCTTTTACAACAAGTGATTTAGACTGTTCTTTGCAAAATTTTGCAGAAGTTTCTCGGTATGTTGCTAGAACTTGCAGAAAGTGAAAAAGCAATTGAACTATTAGCCGTAGAAATTGAAAAAACCAGAAGAAGAGCAAATGCATTAGAAAATGTAATGATACCAAATTATATTGATACCATTAAATATATTCAAATGAAATTAGATGAAAATGAAAGAGCAAGTATTACTAGATTAATGAAAGTAAAAGAAAGAATTGTAAAAGAAGAAAAATAGCAGAGGAAACTTTTAAGAGATTATTTGTTTTTATTCGATACTCCAGTACATACTAAAAAATTTTAAAATGGATTAAGGCACCTTAATCCAAAAAGTTCTAGTGAATGCATATTCCTAGAACTTTTTGGATTATTAAATTCCCAATATATCTTTTTTTCGTTCAATTTCAATTAGCCGTGAATTGAAACTAATTTTCACTACCCAAAAACAAACAACAACGCCCTTACACCAACTCCTTCCATTGCCGTATCCGCATTTATCGTGTTTGCCCAACTACGTTTGGCTGGAATTTGAGAACCACCATAAGTGCCATTATACCCCCTAAGACTTGGTCTTTGACCATATAACGTTGTCTGGATAGTTCCTGCTGTAAGCTCAGTAAAGTTTCCGTCCTAGGTCATATATATTAGCCACACAATCTCTTGAATCCGAACCTGACAAAGTTCTCCATGCTCCAAAGCTTGCTTTTACAGTCACATCAAATCGCTGTCCGACCTTTTGTTATCTTTCCATTTACAAATGCCATAATCGTGTCATAATAATTCTCTAGCATAAGACACGTCTTGGCAAATGAAGTTTTTATAAAATTATTTTTGATGGAAGTTATGGCGTTATTTTGTGACCTAGTAACAGGCTGAACACCCTTTTTCGAAATATATTTATTATTTTGCCAACCAAGTTCAAATCGGG